>CAKZMS010000297.1 GCA_937128785.1 uncultured Opitutaceae bacterium
GAGGATGCGATGACCGCGGACTGGGTGGAACTGCCCTATTCGATCCTCAGGGAGACCAGCCACGACATCCTGAACGAAGTCGATGGGATCAATCGCGTCCTTTACGACGTCTCCACGAAGCCGCCGGCCAGTATCGAGTGGGAATGACCGTGCTCGGTCAGTCCTGATTCCATCGTTTCAGGATATCGCCATAGGCGTCGATCCTACGGTCTCGGAAGAAGGGCCAGATCCTGCGGAAATCCTCGACTTGCTTCAGGTTGATGTCGTGGAGGATGATCTCCTCCTGGTCCTCGGTGCCCTTGGCTTCAATCACGCCATAGGGATTGCAGACGAAGGACTGGCCCCAGAATTCCGTATCGGCTTCCTTGCCGATGCGATTCACGGCGGCAACATAGCATCCATTGGCGACCGCATGCCCTCGCTGGACTGTCTCCCATGCACAGTGCTGGGCTGATCCGAGTTCATCCTTTTCCTCGGGAAGCCAACCAATCGCGGTTGGGTAGATCAAGATCTCGGCGCCGCCCAAGGCCATCAAGCGTGCCGCCTCCGGATACCATTGGTCCCAGCAGACCAGGACGCCAACGCGGCCAAACTTGGTGTCGAAGGCCCGAAAACCCGTGTCCCCCGGGGTGAAATAGAATTTCTCGTAGAACAGCGGGTCATCCGGAATGTGCATCTTCCGATAAATGCCGGCCAGGGAACCGTCGGCATCAATCACCACCGCCGTGTTGTGATAGAGGCCGGAAGCGCGTTTCTCGAACAGAGACGCGATGACCACCACGCCATGTTTTTTGGCGAACGCCTGAAACGCCTCCGTGCTCGGTCCGGGGATCGATTCCGCCAGCGCAAAGTTGTCGTGGTCCTCGCTCTGGCAAAAATACTGCGAACGGAACAACTCCTGCGTGCAAATGATGTTCGCGCCGCCTTCGGCTGCCTTGGCGGCAAGTTCCAGGGTCTTCGCTAAATTCGCCGCCGGGTCCGCGCCGCAGCCATGCTGTAGCAATCCAAGAGTTACATTGCGCATGGCGAAAACGTTGGGCGACGACCGCGCGCTTGGCGACTCAGTAGACGACTTTATTAAGCGGGTATTCCACGATGCCCTCCGCGCCCAAATCCTTGAGCTGCGGGATCATCTCACGGGCCACCTTTTCATCGATGATGATTTCCAAGGCCACCCACCCCGGCGTGTTCAATTTGGAAATCGTGGGATTCCGCAACGCTGGCAATTTCTCCACCACGGTCTCGAGCGACGACTCTGCCAGGTTCATTTTCAAACCGACCTTGCTTTCGGCTTCGAGCGCGCCCTGCAACAGCATCGCAATGGTCTCGATCTTCTTTCGCTTTTCCGGGTTCGCCCAGCTTGCCTTGTTGGCGATCAGCTTGGTATTGGTTTCGAGCAGGGTGTCGATGATGCGCAGCTTGTTGGCCCGAATCGAATTCCCCGTCTCGGTAATATCAACGATCGCATCCACCAAGTCCGGCACCTTCACCTCGGTGGCTCCCCAGGAAAACTCGACCTTCGCTTCGACGCCTTTTTCCGCGAAATAACGCTGGGTCGAAGCCAACAACTCCGTCGCGACCCGCTTGCCCGCGAGATCTTCGGCTTTCTGCACCGGAGAGTCCTCCGGCACACACAGCACCCATTTCGATTTCAGAGTCGAAGCGCGGCTGTAGATCAAATCGCAGACTTCCACGACGTCGGACTCATTTTCGCGCACCCAGTCCCAGCCGGTCAGCCCGCAGTCAAAGAAACCGGACTCAACGTAGCGGCTGACCTCTTGGGCCCGCACAAAACGGCCGTCCAGTTCGGCGTCGTCGATCGAAGGTCGGTAAGACCGCGAGCGGGTGGAAATCTTCCAGCCGGCCTTGGCAAAAAGAGCTTTGGTGGATTCCTCCAAGCTGCCCTTGGGCAGCCCGAGCATAAGCAATGGTGTCGGTGCACTCACGCCTCGAACCGCACACGCCACCCCAGCGGCCTTCAAGCCCAATCTGTCTTGCCCCCCATCGAGTCGGCCCATTTGGGCCCAGTCTTTGCTTTGACAGGGAGGTCGAATTCAATTGTAAAAAACCGGAGGATGCCGTCGATAGCATCCCTACCCTAATCATCCTGATGTCGCGCCCTGAACCCAAACCGCTTATCCTCATCGTCGAGGATGAAGAGGAACTTGCCAAACTAATCTCCGTTCATCTCGAGGAAGCAGGCATGCAGGCGCAGATTTGCGGCCGAGCCTCCCACGCCGTGCGGTTCCTGAAACGCAACTTCGCGAACCTGATGCTGCTGGACATCAACCTGCCCGATCAATCCGGGTTTGCGCTACTGGAGGAACTGCGCCTCGCCGATGTTTCCATCCCCACGATCTTCCTGACCGGCAACGATCTCGAAACGGCCAAAGTCAAAGCTCTGGAAATCGGGGGCGACGACTACGTGACCAAGCCGTTCGGCTACGCCGAACTGGTCGCCCGCATCCGCGCTGTGCTCCGCCGGAGCGAGTCCCGCGACGCCTACAAGGTCACCAAGAACGCCCGCGTGATCGACGAGCCCTTTGAGATTTGCGGTGGAAACGTGCATCCCGGTCGTCTCGAAATCCAGTTTGATGACAAAATTGAGAAGATCGGCCGCAAGGAGCTCGGCATCCTCTCCTATCTGCACGATCACGAAGGCATCGTCATAACGCGAAAGGCGCTCATTCATTCCGTCTGGGGCATCCACGCCGATGTGAAAAGCCGCTCGCTCGATCAATACATCGTGAAAGTGCGGGACTTGTTCAAACGGCACGGGCGATCGCTCGACGCGTTCCGCACGGTGCACGGAGTCGGCTATATTTTCGATGCCAGCGGTCAGGCCTCGCCAGAGCCCGAAAGCTGAGCCTCAGAACAGCTCGCCTTGTTGGGCGCCGTAGCGTTTCTCAGCCTCGGTCGTGGCACCCTTCATTTCCAATTCGCGCAACTTGGCTACCAAGGCCGGGCCATCCACCGGAGGTTTGACGGAAGGCTGCACCGGCAGGTCGGGGTTGAAAGTCGTCAGCTGCAGGTTGACGCGCAGACGCTCGGCATCGGCGGCCAATTTCTCCCGAAAGCGATCGGGTTTGATTTCTGCCGCCGCCGCCAAAACACCCTCGAGGTCGCCGTAGGCATTTAACCACTTAGCCGCCGTCTTCGGGCCCACGCCCTGCACGCCCGGAATGTTGTCCGCCGTGTCGCCCACCAGCGCGAGGTAGTCGGCGATCTTGTCGGGAGTGACGCCAAACTTCGCTTCCACTCCAGCCTCATCCATGGTGCGCCAGCCCAGCCGCGGATTGGCCGTGGGCGGGGGCATGAGCATGGTGATGTTGCCGCCGACCGTTTGGGCGAAATCCTTGTCGGTGCTGACGATTTTCACGGTGTGACCTTCCTTCGCCATGGCGACCGCCTGGGCGGCCAGCAGGTCGTCGCTCTCCACCCCGTCGATCTCGATTCCACCCAATCCCATCATCCGGGTGATTTCCTTGATGACCGGAATCTGCTGGCTGAGTGCATCCGGCATCTCCTCCCGATTGGCCTTATAGTCCGGCAGCAACTCGAGTCGGTCCTGCGCCCCCCCGAGATCAAAAAATACCAGAATGCCGTCGGCCTTTTCCTGATCCTCCAGTTTCCAGATGGTCTTCACCCAGCCGTGCAAGGCGTTGGTGGGAAAGCCATCGGATCGGGTGAGCTCCGGGATCGCAAAAAAGCAGCGGTAAGCGAGGTTGAACCCATCAATCAGTAACCAAGTCGACATGGCCGCAAAGTCAGCGGACATGCTTCTGAGGGCTCAAACTCAAAACCACTTCCCACTCGACGATTGTCTCCTCAAGCTGCCGCAGTGTTTTGGCTGAAAAAATTGATTGGCGGACTCGCCGCACCCCTCCCCGTGGGCATGCTCCTCGTAGCAATCGGGGGTTACCTCGTCTGGAAAACCCAGCGACAAAAGCTCGGCCGGATCCTTCTCGCGATCGGTATCGGCATTCCGCTGTTGGCCAGCAATCGGGGATTTTCGGAGATATTGATCAGCCAGTTGGAGAACCAATATCCCCCTCAACACGCCACCACCGACATCCGCTACATCGCGATCCTGGGCGGAGGCCATGCCGACAATACCAACCTGCCGTGGACCACGCAGCTCTATGAGTCATCGCAGGCTCGTCTGGTCGAGGGAGTCCGCCTCCAACGCCAGAACCCCCGGTCCGTCCTGATCTGCCTCGGCCCGCAGGGGGATCGGTCTCACAGTCACGCGGAAGTGCTGGCCGGTGCCGCCCGGGAGCTCGGGGTGCATCCCATGAATATCGAAATTGAATCGGAGGTGCGCGACACCTTCGACGAGATCCAGACGATCAAACGCCTGGCCGGAAACGATTCGGTCGCGTTGGTGACCTCGGCGTGGCACATGCCGCGAGCCATGGGCATTGCCCAGAAAACGGGCCTTAACGCCATCGCCGCTCCCACCGACTATCTTTCGCCGTTGGAGCACACTCCGGCCATCTACTGGTTACAGTTCGGCGCCGAAGGACTCGGCCAATCATCCCGCGCCTGCCGGGAAGCCCTTGGTTTGATCTGGACCAAGCTGCGCGGTCAGCGGTGAGCAGGATTTCCTCCTGATCGCCGACGGTATGGCGGCAGCCGAGGGCGTTAACCTCGGTCATCCTCTCTGGCTGGTCCCAAGCCGGGATTACGCAATGGGCAGGCCGTGGGCTGCCTTGAGTTTCGGTTGCTCCTTGATCAGTTCCAAGCCCCGCTGGGCGACGGCGATGAACTCGTCTTCATCCAGAGCCTCCAAGCGCGGGAACGTCTCCAACAACTGCTCGAGATAAGCCATCTGGTTGATGCCGATCACCGCGGTGCTCAGACCCTTGAGACTCAGCGCGTAGCGCAGGGCGATCTCATAGTCCTCTGGCGGGAAACGAAACGTATAGGGACCACCGCCAAAGACCTTCATCGCCACCAGTCCAATGTTCTTATCCAAGGCGCGGGCCCACACCTTGTGTTCAAAATCATAGGTATGCTGGTTCACGTAGTTCACGGCATGCATGAACACGTCGATCTCACCTGAATCGATCGCGTAGTGAAACCGGCTGGGATGCACGTGCCCGCTGGCCCCGATGAAACGTACTTTACCTTGATCCCGCGCGTCTCGCAGGGCGCCCATCGCTCCGTCACTGCTGAAAGCCTTGTCCAAATCCGGCCACCGCGAAGCCATGCCCAGGTTGTGCAGGTGCACAAGATCGACGTGATCGGTCTGCAGGTTGCGCAGACTTTGTTCGAGCAACTCCATCGTGCCGGCGTAGCTGGCGGATTCGGTCTTGGTGACCAAAAACACCTGATCGCGCTTGCCTTTCAGCGCGGGTCCGAGGCGGCGCTCTGATTCCCCCAGATTGTCCCCCGGATAGTTGGGCGCGGTATCAACATAATTGATACCATGATCGATCGCCTTGGCGATGATCTCCACCACTTGGGCTCCGTTGACATTATCCCGCCCCAATTGGGCCGCCCCGATTCCGAGTTTCGAAACCTGCACGCCCGTGCGTCCCAAGGGCCCGTAGGGCATGGTATTGCCGGCAGCCGTCCAAGCCGTCGCGTGAGCATTTTTTAAGGCAAACAAACCACCGGCGGCCATTGCCGTGGTCTTCAGAAAATCTCTTCGTTCCATGGTAGTTGGGGGTTGCCGTCAGTCAGGACCGAAACCGCGGATAGAGCAAGCGTGCGTTGGAAGACAATACCCCGCCGGAAACACCCTTCCGGGCAACAAATCACTCCCGCTCGACGGCGCCGGCAGGCGTCACCACGGAGGGATTCTGGAAAGCGGAGCTCGGAGTCACCGAAGACAGCGCTTGCTTCTTGGGCGATCCACCGGGGCTGACCAAATTAGCGGTGACGAATATCAACAGATTCCGTTTCTGCGTCGTCTCCCCTTCCGAGCGGAAGAGCCGGCCAAGGCCGGGGATATCGCCCAGCACCGGCACCTTGTCGTCCACCGTCTTGATCTCTTCGCGGGTCAGTCCGCCCATCACCAACGTGGCGCCGTCCCACAAGGTAACCTTGGTAGAGACTTCCCGGGTGGAGAAAATCGGTTGGTAGAAACCGGACGGCACGTTGACCGTGGTGTTGTTGGAGATGGCCACACTCTGGCCGCCGTATTCCACAAACCCTTCGAACTCGGTCACTCGCGGGTTCAGGTCCAGGCTGATACTGTAGTCGTCCTCCTCGACGGTCGGAGTCACCCGCAACTCCACGCCGACCTTGCGCATTTCAAAGTCCTGGGGCGTCCCGGCCGTAATCGTCACACCCGCCGAAGAGCTCTCCCGGGCGGAAGAGCCCACTTCGCTGCGCACTTCCCCGTAACTCGTGGGATAACGAAGCTCCTGTGCCACCGTGATGGTGGCGGGATTGCCGGAGAGGACGGTGACTTTCGGCGCACTCAGGAGATCGGAACCGGTCTGGCGGGAAAGCGCGTTGACCACTGCGTTGACGTTAAAATCGCCGATCATGCCCTGGATATTCGCCAACGGGTCCGCGCCCTCACCCAGATCCGCCGAACCGGGGAACTGCGGAGGATTGTTCGTGATGGGCACATCAGGAACCAAGGGTCGTGAAATGCGGCCGGGGGTCCCGGCGGAGTTGGTCGAGAACGCGTCGGAAAGCGTGCGGTTGGAAGTCCCGCCTTCGGCCAAATACGTCGGGTCGCCGCCGGTTCCATGCGTGACACTCCATTGGATCCCAAACTCCTCCAAGACGCCCTCCTGCACTTCCATGAACTTCGCTTCGATCTCGACCTGCCGCACGTCGTTGTAGCGGTTGAGGATGTTGCGAATGCGCTCAATGTTGCGCGAGGTCTGGGTCACGATCATCGCCGAACCGTCGTAAGCCAAATTGGCCCCAGGTTGGTTGGCGAAGTCCACTCCCGCCTGCTGCATGAACTGCTTGAGAGCTTCGGCTTCGCTGCCACCGCCGGGCGAACTCACAGCGGCGGCCGGGGCTGGCGAAAAAGGATCGTCGAACGCTGCCGATGTGCCCCCCGAAGCGAGACCACCGCCAATTCCCGTCATCCGAATCACGGTGGAACGCGTGATCGGAAAAAACTCGGTATCCAAAGTGGAGGTTTCTCCCCCCGGGCGCATCACCACGGCATCCGCCTGCACCTCGTATTGGTAGCCAATCGAATCGGTGATAAAATCGAGCACCCGCTTCAGGGACAGATCGCGCAGGGTGAGACTGACGGTAGGACGCCGGTCCTGTGGATCGATCACGATGATATTCACCCCAGGCATCCCCTGTTGATTGTCATCAAACTCCCGAGACAAATCACTCAGGGTGCTCACCACGCGCTGCAATTCCACTGAGCTGAAACTCACACTCGGGATGCGGATGGATTCCAATTCCTGCATGAGGGGATTCGATCCTCCGGCGCCGAAGCCCGAGTCTTCCGCAGTCGCCACGGCGGCGCTGGGCCGTCGCCAGGATTGTTCGACTTCAGCAATGAGCGAGCGGCGCGTCTCCCGACGCCACAGCAGAGGGTCCGCTTCCATTTCCTCATCAATGCGTTCGGCCAGCCGGCGAGCCGCGTTGTGACTGGGATCAATGATCAGGATCTCTTCCACCGATTCACGCGCCCGCTCCCAATAGCCAGAGGAGTAAGCCGCTCGGGCCTCCGACCAGAGTTGATCGATTTCGCTGGGAGGTTCATCCACCGAGACCGACACCACCGGAGCCGATCGTTCCACCCGTGGTGGCGCAGTGACCTCATCGGCTGCCAAAGCCTGTTGGCGCATCCGATCGATTTCATTGCGTTGGGCCTTCAATTCGGCTGCGACCGGCGTGGTCAACGGATTCTCCGGCATCGAATATATCGCCGAGTCCAAACGGGAAAGTGCCGCGTCGTAGCGACCGGCTTCCGCCAGCCGGTCAGCCTCCATCGCCTCGCGCCGGGCATCCGTGATCAAGTCAAGTTGACGGGCCTCCTCTGCGGCCGCAGCGGCATCGATCTCCGCTTCCATCGCGGCCAATTCCGCCATGGGGTCGACCGCCGGTTCGCCTGGAGCGGCAAAAGGGTCATCAACCGGTGGGGAGACCTGCGCCGCCTTGGCCACGGTTTCCTCGTCCGGCAGGCTGGTGTCACCCGATTGATCGGCCATGTCCTCCTGCACACTCTTGAGCAGGCGCTGCACCGAGGGATCATCGGGAGCCATTTCAACCAGTTGCTGCAAATTGTGCTCCGCCAACGCGAGGTCGCCTTTGTCGCGGGCACGCAGGGCGTCGGCCATGAGACGGATTTTGGTTTCCGTGATACTCTGGCCTGAAGCTATCGGAACCGCCGACCCCACCCCCAGCACAAGGCCGAAGGCTACCAACGTGAGGCGCATATTCCGAGGGAAACGATTCATCAAGAGGTATGGCGAAGCCTTTTAGCGGATTTAAAATACGGTGTCGCTCTCAAATTGCACGTCCGGGCCACTATCCGGCACCAGCCGAATGGTCTCGCGCACGCCGGCGGGCATCGTCTTGACCGCCGTCAATGCATCGGGCCCGGTGAACACGCCGGTTATTTCGATGATCGCGTCGTCCAACTCGATCCGGTTGCCCGCTTCCACCCGGCGCCGCTCGCCGGTGGATTCAATCAAGACCGTGGCTTTCGGTCGATCGGTCCAAGCCGGAAAACCCGACGTCAGTCGCACGGTGCGCTGCTCCCGCTGATCGTGGACCAAGGCCACGGCGACAATCTCCCGCAGCGGCATACTTTCCGGAACAATTAAATCCTCCCGCCTTATCTCCAACTTCCGGATCTCGAGGCCCAAATCAAGAAAACGGAAACCTTGCTGGGCGACTACCCCCTCCCCGCTGTCTTCATTGGCAAAAATCCCCCACGGATCATCCCACGCACCCGCGTAACCCACGAGTTGGAGCCGGTAAGGCTGGCGCTCCACTGCTAACAAGGAGATCCCAAACGGGGCCACCAGCGGTTCCTGATCCAGTTCCACCGCTTCCGGGGCCGAGACCGAAAACCGTCCGGTAGCCGGATCAAAAAAAATCCGGGGAGGCGTAAAAACATCGAAGGTCCACGCGGCGGGATCCGGCGACTCAGCGGGAACCGGCCAATCCACCTCCGGGAGCGGCCCGACCGGGATGCCCCCCGACTCCACGACTAAATCGGCCCCGGAGAGCGTCGGCACCTTTCCGAGATCGCTACGCGCCGACAGCGACGCCCACACGGCCCATCCCAGGGTCACCAAGAAAACCGCGCCGGCGGCACCCACCGCCATCAAGTCGGGAGATTCCTTGATCTTCACCATACCTCCTCCTCCGCGGCAGCCGCCGGCCGCGGGGTAAAATCCAAATACTCAAGCGTGACGTGAAACACCGACCGGTTTTCGTCGATCAACGGAACAATCGTGGTCTGCCCTTCCTCTGCCTCGGGCAAGGCGACGCTTTCATCGCGGAAGAGGTCGGCCAAGCTGCGGCGTCCACCGGCCGGTCGCCCCCCGTCGGTCAGCGGCTCGACTTCAATCTGGCGCACGACCAACGGCACAGGACTACGTTTCAGCTCACCGAGCCAAGCGCGCAGCGTGGCGGTATGTCCCACCCAGCTCAGCCGTAGCGCCAAGGCATCCATGATTCCAGCCCGGGAGAGACTCCGTCCGGACGGCCATTCCAACCACTCATCGGCCCGCGCTGCCCGCGCCGACGCCATGCCCCCGCTCTCGCTTAGGGCGAGTTTGAGCACCGGGTTCTCGCGTTTGACCAGCAGGAGTTCCTCCGGCTTCACCCGCCAAAGCGCCGCCAACGCAACCTGGATTGCCTCCTTCTGTTGGTGAACCAACTCGAGATGCTCATCGGCGGGGCCGCTGTTACGATGAGCGGAAAATCCCAACGTCTCACCATCCGCCAGCGCCACCCCAGCCTGCCGGGCTTGGGCAGCCTGATCTTCCATGAATTGCGCGAGCTCAAAAAAAGCATCGGCGCGCGCCGTGGGCACCGGTGCAGTCTGCACGGGATCACGCGAAGACTCGCCCAGTTGCTTGCGCAACTCCTGTACCGAGCGGCGGGCGGTGTCGGTGCGCCGTTCCAACTCCGCCACGATCGCCGCCGTCGGGGCGGGGTCGCTCGCGGCCAGCGCCCGCCATTGCATCTGCTGCATCCGCCAACGTCGCTCCGCCTGGTCCGCGGCGGCCTTCTGTTGGAGGCTCCACCATACCCCACCCGCGGTCAGTATGAGGAAACCAATCCCGCCGATTAATACCGGTCGGGAGAGCTCCCATTTGGCTGCCTTCACAAGCCCGCCCTCGGGTTGATGACCAACGTGAAATCGAAACGAAGCATGCCGGGTTCACTCGCATCGAATCGCTCGCCTTCGATGGCCGTAATCCGCGGGGACTCCACAAAGCGCGCCAACAACGCGGTCGCCCGTTGATACGAATTTTGACTGACCCGGGTCAGCGGATTCTCCCGATCCAACAGGCGGCCGGAAATGCGCAAACGCAGCCGGTCTTCCGCCGCTTCAGCCATCGGCAAAGCCTGCAATCGCTCCAACCAAACATCTCCGGTCTGCCCCAGACTCGATTGCAGATCGGCCATCAAGCCTTCCCAAGCATGACGACTCTGCAACTGCTCCTGCCAGACCCCGGCCTCATCCCGCAAATGAGCCAATTCGTCCAGATGGCTGGTAACCTGATTTTGCAGGACCTGCACCGGCACCGTCTGCCGTCGCAGCTCCTCGGTCGACTCCATCCGCGCGGCCGCCAGCCGATTGAAATGGAGGCCGGGCAGAAACGTCGCCACCACCAGCAGGCTTGCCGCCATGATCCACCGGGGACGCTGCCGTTGCGCCGCCCGAGCCTCGCGCATCCTCGGCGGAGCCAGATCAAAGTGATACCCCCCTCGCTCAGATGCCGAAAAGTAAGCGCCAATCATATCGGCGATCCGGCCCGCTCCGACCCGACTCACTTCGCGGGCTGCGTCGTCCGTCACCACCAAGTCAGCTGGCAGGGACCACTCCGATGAAGGTTCGGATTCAGCCGCGCCGAAATTGAGCCCCGTCGGCAACCCCTGAACACCACCACCCGCCAAGCGAGTTTGGCGAGGCGGTGCGATGCCCGCGGGCCTCATTTGAGTGACCAGCGTGCGGCTGATTTCTTGCTTCAGCCGGGCCCCAAAACTTGCGGTTGCTTCCTTGACCGCTTCGCCGGCCCGGGTCTCTTCCGGCAGCGAAATCTTGCCACTGCCGATGCCCCGTTTCAGTTGCTCGGCTTCGGCGAAAGATTGGTCGAGTCGGTTTGCGATATCATGGGTCACGGAGTTGCCGGCCAGGGTCAGCGTGCGCAGGTGGACCCGCTCTCCGTCTTTAAAGAACAGATGCGTTGCCCGGGCTCCCACCGAAATGAGGGCGCTACTTCCCTCCGCTTGACCGACTAGCGACAACAGGGTGGGACCGGCGGCCATCACGGCCTTAACGGCCAACCCCACGGACGCGCAGACCTGCAGCAAACGATCGATGCCATCAGTCTTCGCCGCCACAATCATCACGTCCAACTCACCCTCATGGATACCCCGCTCCCGGTGCGCCCAGTATACCTGGTCCAGGTCAAAAGGAATGGCTTGGCGCACCTCGAATTCGATCAACTTGGGGCGCTGCTCCTCCGCCACGACCGGGACTTTAACCTGCTTGCAGAGGGCCAAGTGACCGGGGACGACCAGCACCACCTCACCCCGAATCCCTCGATCCGACTGGAGTTCGCCGAGTGCCCTTTCCATTCCGGCAAATGCAACGCTCTCCCCCCCCTCGTCCAGTGCCAGCTCAACATGGCGCAGATACTGTAATTCGCGGTGGTGATCCCGTTGGGTAAAAAGTCCGGCCGCTACGTGACTTGTTCCGATCTCGACCACCCATTGGCGGGCAGATTTTCGGCGGCGGCTGGACTTCGAGGATTTCATGACAGCCGATTCGGACTAGCGCTCACTTGCGGTGGCAGCGGGCCGCATCACCACGGGATCGGGATCACGGAAATCCGCCGCCCAGGGGGACAGATGGCGGGGCAACAACACCCCGTCGTTGACCGGGGAGAGCCGACTGTGCTGCTCGCGAAAATTAAGCACGGCGGATGCACTGGAAAACGCCGGCGCCACTTGCGTGGCAGTCGGTTCGACCTCACGGCCATCCACCGCCAAATCGCCGGCCCAAAACCGGGCTGCTCCGGTAATGCGATCGCGGCGCACAATTGCCGGCGGCAGATAAAATCGAAACACATGTCGTCCCGCCTCCAGGCTGGGCGCGACCACCGCCGCCCGATAAAACTCCAGCGGTCGTCCGTCCACCGGTCGCTGAAAGGCAAGGTCGAGCCCCACGCGCACCCGATTGGCGAATCGCCCCGCTCCGCCACCCTGAGCTTCGACGTTAAGTTCCACCGCCGCTTCCCACCATTCGGCTCCGCCTGGATCCCTCACCCGCTCAAAATCCACCTCCCGAACCGTCACCGCGGCTGATTGGGCTGCAAGATGCCTTGCCCCGCCGGAAGCAAACGCGAGAAAGCCAAGCACTATTCTGAACCAAACAGTCATGGAAGACCTGGAAATTCATTGAGCAGGACCCCGCCTCCGTCACGTTCATTCTACGATCTGAACCGCTAAATTATGGCCGCTTCCTCTTCCCTAGACTACAAGATCGCCGTTCTGGTGTTCATGGAAAACGCCGCGGGTGAGCAACTGCTGCTACTCCGCGCCAAATCGCCCAATCTCGGGTGCTGGACGCCCATCGGGGGTAAACTGGAAACCGCCATCGGCGAATCCCCCTTCGAGTGCGCCGCCCGGGAAACCCGGGAGGAGACCGGTCACGCCATCGACCCGACCGATCTCCACCTCTTCGGCATGATCGCCGAAAAGGCCTACGAGGGAGAATCCCACTGGCTGCTCTTCCTGTTCCGCTGCACCCGTCCCATCGCGGCCCTCCCGCCGGCCATGGAGGAGGGCAGATTCGGGTTTTTCAGCCGATCTGCCATCGATGAACTCGGCCTCCCCGCCACCGATCGCACGGCGCTTTGGCCCATTTTTGACCAGCATCGGAATGGGTTTGTCGCCCTGCGCGCGGACTGTGATCCGGGCAAAAAACTGGCCATCACGGTTGAACAGCAGCTTTGAGCGCGCTGGTTATAGATCAGGCAGGGTCGCTCTCGGACAATACACTTGCCACAAACAAGGGCCGCCGAACACTCGTCCTTTCCACTCTCAACTCACCCACTATCGTGAGCGAAACCAACACTTCCACATCCGCCTCCGCCGAGATCAACCAAAGCTTATCCTCCGAGGATAAGCTCGAACTCTACCGCCAGATGATGCGCATCCGCCGGTTCGAGGAGCGCAGCCTGCGCGCCTACCAAGCCAAGAAGATCGGCGGCTTCCTCCATCTTTACATCGGCCAAGAGGCCGTTGCCGTCGGTTGTTGCTCCCTCATGGGTGAGAACGACCACGTCATCACCGCCTACCGCGACCACGGTCACGCCATCGCCGTCGGGATGGATACCAAGCCCCTCATGGCCGAGCTCTACGGCAAGGCCACCGGCTGTTCCAAAGGCAAAGGCGGCTCGATGCACTACTTCGACCCGTCCAACAACTTCTGGGGTGGTCACGGCATCGTCGGCGGCCAGATCCCCCTCGGCGTCGGACTCGCCTACGGAGTCAAATACAAGGGCCTGAAGGGCTCCGCCATGGCGTTCATGGGCGACGGCGCCGTGAACCAAGGCGCCGTGCACGAGGCGATGAACCTCGCCGCTCTCTGGGACCTGCCCTGCATTTTCGTGATCGAAAACAACCGCTATTCGATGGGCACATCCCAGATCCGCTCCTCCGCCGGTCCGGGTCTCGCCGAGCGCGCCGCGGGTTACGGCATGCACTGGGAAAAGTGCTTTGGTCATAACGTCTACGAAGTTCGGGAGACCATGGACAAGGTGCTCAAGCTCGCTCGTGAGGAGAACAAACCCTCCGTCGTCGAAATCGACACCTACCGCTATCGCGGCCATTCCGTGGCTGATCCGGATAAAACCTACCGCACCCGCGAGGAAATTGACGAGAAGCGGAAGAACCGCGACCCCCTCATCATCTTCCAAACCCAGCTGACCGAAGAAGGCGTGCTGTCCGAGGAATCCCAAAAGCAAATCGACAAAGCCGCCCGGGCCGAAGCGGAAGAAGCGGCAAAATTCGCCGAAGAAAGCCCCTTCCCCACCGAGGCAGATATCCAAAAGGATGTTTACTGGGAAGCCGACCATCCCGAACAACGGACCTCCCAAGGCCGACTCTTTTTCAGCTAACTCTTTATTTCGCGAACCATGTCTGAACTCACTTACCGCGAAGCTGTCCGCGCCGCCCTCTCCGAGGAAATTGAACGGGACGAGAACGTCGTCCTCATGGGCGAGGAAGTCGCCCAATTCAACGGTGCCTACAAAGTCTCCGAGGGCCTCCTCGATAAATTCGGTCCCGACCGCATCGTCGATACCCCGATCTCCGAAGCCGGTTTCATCGGCATGGGCATCGGTTCATCGATGCTCGGCGTGCGCCCCGTCATGGAACTCATGTTCTGGTCGTTCTACTCGGTGGCCTTCGACCAGATCCTGAACAACGCCGCCAACGTGCGCTACATGTCCGGTGGCCAGATCCACTGCCCCATCGTGATCCGGGGCCCCGCCAACGGCGGCACCAACGTCGGCGCAACCCATTCCCATACTCCCGAGAACGTCTTGGCCAACCACCCCGGCGTGAAGGTGGTGGTTCCCGCGACGGCCGCCGATGCGAAGGGCCTGATGAAGAGCTCCATCCGCGACAACGATCCCGTCTTCTTCCTCGAGAACACCATTCTCTACGGCGAAAAGGGCGAAGTGCCGGATGATGAGGATTTTCTCATCCCCCTGGGCTCCGCCGACGTGAAGCGCGAAGGTGCCGACCTCACGATTGTGACCTACGGTCGTTGCGTCCTGCACTCTCTCGCGGCCGCCGAAACGATTGCCAAGGAAGATGGAGCCGAGGTCGAAGTGGTCGATCTGCGCACCATCCGTCCGCGCGACGTCGACACCGTGATCAAATCGGTAACCAAGACCAACCGGGTTCTCATCGTTGAAGAGCAAAAGCC
>CAKZMS010000298.1 GCA_937128785.1 uncultured Opitutaceae bacterium
GAAGATGGCTGGCTGGAAATCAAAACCTACACTGGCAGCGGCACCGAGATTTCGCGGACCCGTTGGGGCCCCCACAATGGATTTGGCCACAAGGACGGCAAGGCGGTGTTCCGCATCGAGAAGAGTCGGAATGAGCTGTATTCGTTTCTACTCTCATCCGCCGCCGACGGAGCGGCCTTGGAAGTTGCGGTCTACAAGGTGACGCCCAGTACCCTCGGCCCTGGTGCCCATCCGGTCGGAACTTACTTTTTCGTAAAGGCGGACTGACCGCCTTGGCGTCACTCCGACCAGATCCACCGCAACGCGTCCGGCAGCAGCGCACCACCGTGGTTGTCGTTGTGGACACCATCAGTCCATACGTGCCTTTCGATGTAGCGCGGACCAGTCGAACCTGCCTGGTCGGCGGTCCGGTTGGCATACTGTAGCGCTTTTACCATCTGCTGGTTCGCCAAAAACCAATGGCCCCATTCGTTATCTAAATCGTTGGACCCATCCTGGAAATAGATCTTCAGCGGCTTGGGCGGGTTACGACGGATCAAGGCTGGGTAGTCCTGCCCGCCATTGGGTAAGGTGCCATGAGCGTCATCGAGTGCCGGGCGGGCACCTATCGAAACATAGCTGCCGATGAAACTGATGACATTGCGGAATTCGTCCGGGTAGTTCCAGGCCACCGTGAACGCACAGATGGCCCCGCTGCTCGTGCCCCCAATCACGCGACGTTCCGGATCGTCCGTGAGGTTATAGTCCTCCCCGACCAGCGGCAGGATTTCTGCGATGAGCATGCGCGCGTAGTCGCTGGTGAGCACATCATACTCCTGCCAGCGGTGATTCGGATTACTCATCCCGAGGTCGTCAGGATAATGTTCACTGGTATTCCCGGGAGTGATGAAGATGCCGATGGTCGGCGGGATAGAGCCGTCGTGGATCAAGTTGGTGAGCACGTTCTGGACCCGCAGCGAACCATTCGGATTGGTGGCACGTTGACCATCGTGGAAGACCATCACGTTGGCTGCGGCGGACGGGTCATACTGGGCCGGCACGAAGACCCAGTAGCGGCGCACGGTATCCTTGATGATGTCGCTGCGAAATTCGAACGGGCCTTCCAATCGTCCCTGGGGCACGTCGTCCTGCACCATCGAATCCGGTCCGAGTTCCAGATTCTCAGTGCGGATGTCCAATCCGGCGCCGGCGAATGAACCTAGCGACAGGAGGCAGAGGATGGAGCAAAGCTTACGGGGTAGCATCCCCGACTACATACGACGGTTCGGCGACCGTCGATCAAACGTTGGCCAAACGACCCGTCGAATCACCAAAGCGTTCCAATCCCTGCACGCCCACTTGGTCGGCCAGCGTGAGGAACAGGTTGCTCATCGGCTTGGAATCGTGGGCCACGTAACGACCCGCGTTCAGTTGGCCGCCCCCACCACCGGCGAGTAGCACCGGGAGGTTCTCATGGGTGTGACGGTTGCCGTCGGCATTGCCACTGCCATAGACGATGCGGGAGTTGTAGAGGAGCGAGTTGCCGTCGATGTCCTCGGTCTCGTCGAGGCGCTGCAGGAAGGCGGAGAATTGTTCGACATACCACTTGTCGATCGCCGCCACTTTCGCGATGCGGTCTTCGCGGTTTTGGTGGTGCGAGAGATCGTGGTGACCTTCGTTGATACCGATCTCACTGAACGATCGGTTGTCGCCATCGTGGGCCAAGACAAACGTCGCCACCCGCGTGGAGTCGGTCTTAAACGCGAGCAACATGAGATCATACATGATCTTCACGTATTCGGCCCGGGACTGCGGGATCCCATCGGGGGTCGGCACATCCGGATCAGGGGTGGGTCCGAATCCTTCCGCGCGCTGGATGCGAGCTTCCACGTCGCGCACTCCGGTGAGGTATTGATCGAGTTTTTCGCGATCATCATGGCCCAGTTGGCGGTTCATCCGTCGGGTATCGGCCATGACAAAATCCAAAACGGAACGACGATCAGCCATGCGCTGTTGGGCGTTGGCCGCACGCCGACCATGTTCTCCGGCGCCGAACAAACGCTCAAACACCAATCGAGGATCGCGCTCCGCCGTCATGGGCGTGGAAGCATCCTTCCACGAGATATTGTATTGGTAAGCGCACGAATACCCCGAGTCGCAGACCTTGGAAGTCCGCCGTTCATCACAGGTGAGTTCGAGCGAGGGGAATCGCGTCAGGTGCCCGATGTCTTGAGCGATGACCTGATCGATGGAAATACCCGCCTGAATGTCGGTGGCGCTTTTGTTCAAGCGCACGCCGGTGAGGAACACACCATTGCCGCGCGCATGGTCACCCGCTCCATCCTTGCCGGGGTTGGCGTTCGCATGGTCGAGACCGGAGAAGATCTGCACTTGGTCGCGCACCGGGGCGAGAGCCGCCAATGATTCACTGAGCGCATAGTCCGCCTGACCGCCAGTCGGCCACCATTGGGAAGGGATGGCACCATTCGGGAAAGTCACAAAAGCCGTGCGCAACGGAGCGCCGGTGGCAGTAGTGGCGGTCTCGAGAGCATGGGTCGCCGCCAGCATTTTGGATGGCATCAGCGAGGCAAAAGTCGGCACCGCCAGGGAGGCCCCCACTCCACGCAGAAAATTGCGGCGGCTTAGGGACTGCAGGTGTTGGCGAAGTTCGGTATCTGCGGACGGCTTCATGGGGATGGGGGAGGAGGGGTAAGTTGAGCGACAGGACCTTCACCCATAAGCATGGAATTTGCCACTGCCGATTGATCAATTCGAGTCTTTTGAAATGGAGCTGATTCGACGATCCCTTCGATGAGGGCGGACATGCGGAACTCGTTCTGCTCCAGCCGTTCCACGATCTGATCGATGGTCACAATATCGTAATACTCCATCCCCCGCCCGAGCGCGTAGGTGAGCATTTTTTCCACGAGGGTGTGTAAAAAGTCGTCCCGACGTTCATTGGCGAGGATACGTTTGAGCTCGCGGACATCGGTGAAGGCCTCTCCGGAAATCAGCTTACCTTCCGGCTGAATGGGCAGGTTCATCTCCTCGTCGCGGTAACGTCCCATGGCGTTGAAATTCTCCAAGGCGAGACCGAGGGGATCCATCCGCATATGACAGGACGCACATGTCGGGTCACTCGCGTGCAGGGCGAGGGTCTCGCGCAAAGAGAGTTTACCGAGTTCCTCTTCAGTCACCGCATCCTCCAGGCCGGGGATGTTGGGCGGTGGCGGCGGCGGCGGCGCGCCCAGGATGTTCTCGAGAATGAAAACACCCCGCTTCACCGGCGAGGTCCGGGTCGGGTTGGAGGTGACGGCCAGGAGCGTGCCCTGGGTCAGCACCCCACCCCGCACACTGTCGGGCGGCAGGATGATTTTTTGCAGCTCCTCACCCTCGACGCCGGTGTCCTCGAGACCGTAGTGCTCCGCCAACTCCTCGTTCACGAAAGTATAGTCGCTATCGAGCAATTCGATGACACTGCGGTCCTCCCGCAGGATGTGGTCGAAATACAATTCGGTCTCGCGCTGCATTGCCTCCCGCAAATCTCCCCGGAAGCGCGGATAATCGGAGCGGTAGCCTTGCCGGACAATTTGATAAGCCGCGGAGCGTTCTTCGACCTGCTCGGGAGTGCGCTCGGATCGCGGAATCAGGCTCAGCCTCCGGTAGGTCTTGTAAGCGGCCAGCAATTCCGGATCGCGATTCTCCCGCAGATGCACGTCGAAGTCCTGAATCGGAACCGTCACCACATCCCGCGCCTGCAGCCACTGGCCGGTGAAGTTCTCGACCAATTCGGCCGAACGCGGATCTGCGAGCATGCGGCTGAGCTGGGCGGGAAGATTGGCCCGCAACTGTCCTGCCGCAGCCAACGCAAACAGCTCCTCATCGGGCATCGATGACCACAGGAAATATGAAAGCCGGGAGGCGAGCGCATACTCATCTACCGGAGCGGCCGATTCACCGTTAACGACCTGGGTGACATCCTCCTCGCGGAACAAAAACCCGGGCGAAGCCAATACCGCGACCATCGCCTGGGCAACGCCCTGTTCGAAGTTGCTGCCCATCTGACCCGAAACGCTGCGGGCCACGCTCACCAACGCATCCAGCGTCTCCGGCGTCACCGGGCGGCGGTAGGCCCGTTCCGCGAAGCCCTCCAATAGTTCGCGACGGTAGGCATCTCTACCCGGTTCATCGACCGGCACCGGGCGCGGGAAAAATTCGGCATAGTCTGCGGGTGGCACCCAATACTCGCGCGCCATCGGACCGCGCAGAACCACATGATTTATCCGCACGCCCAGATCACGGAGTTTCTCTTGTGCCGGTAACCGCGGATAGAGTTCCACTCCGATTTCGTGATCCCCGGACTCGATCCATCCCTGCACGACGATGTTGATGGTCTGCCAGCCTTCGCGGACCAGCTGACGCTCATGGATGATCTTGCCGTCAAAGGTCACCACCATGGCGGCCTCGTTGAGATCAAACTGATTGTCGACGTAGCGCTCGGTGAGACGAAATTCGAATTCCATCTCGTAATCACCAGCGTGATCAATCGTCACGGTTTGGCCAAGCCGAGCCGGCTGGTAATAGGAAAGTTGTAAGCTGGTTTCGCCCGGTTTGCCGGCCTGCCAGATTTCCGCATCCGGCCGTGACGGGATAGCGTTGTCATCCTCCGCGTATTCGTCGTCCGCCGATGAGTCTGCCGTCTCGGGTTGGTCCGGAATATCCACCCGCGAAACAAAGTTCCGACCGGCGACCCAATTTTCCGCGACCACCAAGGGCTGCTGGGGCACCGCCTCGTCCACGATCTGCTGGGCAGCATCGAGGTATTTTTCCAAGAGCATCGGGGAAACCGTCAGCACATCGGCAATATTGTCGAAACCGTGCCCCGAATCGTCAGCGGGGAATTCGATCTCGGCGTCAAAATCGACGCCGAGAAGATCCCGGATCGTGTTGCGGTATTCGACGCGGTTAAGCCGACGGAGCGTGATGCGGCCCGGGTCCGGTTGCGCCGGATCGAGCGCGAACGCCGTATCCTTGATCCAATCGGCGATGCGATCGCGCTCCGACTGGCTGGGTTGAAACTCCTCGGCGGGCGGCATGATGCCCTTGCGCACGTTATTGAGCACCGCGAGCCACAGGTCATGATCCTGCAGCGAGGCGTCGGAATCAAATTCATCCAGCGTGACGCCGCCCTCGGCGGTGCCAAATCCGTGGCAATCGTAGCAATACTCGTCCAGCACCGTAGCCATCTCGTCGCGGAAACTGGCCAGCAACGGTTGATCCGCCGTACTCCCATCGACCGCGCGCAGACTCGGCAACAGGGCCAGTCCCGCCACCAACCAAACTCCGCGGGGGAGCATGTTACGATAGGCCGAACGGATGGATCTGGAAAGCAGGGGTAGCATCAAAGCAGTGGCCGGAATCCGGCCAATTCCCCCGACTCTCACACTTTCTTGGGGGACACTCAATTCAGACTGACACAAATTCTGCCTGATTGTTAAACAAAAGCTCGTGACGTTTCGCCTCTACCCTCCCGTCTGGTTCCTCACCTTGGTTTGCCTGCAAATCGTCTTGGTGCGCAATCTCCCCAGTCTGCTACATCTGCCGACGTGGCTCCAGCACGGCGGGGTCGTGATCGGGGTGATCGGCTTGGGCGTCATGGCGGCTGCCCTCCGGGCATTCCGGATCCATCACACCACCGTTCTTCCCTTCGAGAATACATCCGAACGGCTGATCGAATCAGGGGTATTCCGGCTCAGCCGTAATCCCGTCTACCTGGGCGAGGCCATCATGTTGGCCGGCATCGCTTTGCGCAGCGGCCAGTTGTGGCCTTGGGTCGCCCTGCCCGTCTTCATAATCGGCATCAACCGAAGCGTGATCGCGTGGGAGGAGCGAACCCTGCGTGACCGGTTTGGTGATCAATTCGAGCACTATTGCCGCCGCACGCGGAGGTGGCTGTAAAAATTGCAAGGGATCAGGCCTTGTGCCACGTATAACGGAAAATGAAGGAACCGGATCCCGTCGAAACCGTGCTGCAAGCCTGGCAGCCGAAGCCCTCACCCCAGGAGGATTTCCCCCAGGCAGTCCATGCCCGGATCCAGCAGACCGAGGCCAAGACTGCCGGCATTCATCCGCGTTTTCAGGCCACCCTCCCGTTGGCCGCTTCCCTGGCCATCGTCGCCGGCATCATTGCAGGCACCACCATCGGAAACGCGGCTGACGAGAAAGCGATGGCAGACGCATATGCACGTAGCATCGATCCGGTGCGGATGATGGAAATGCCGCCACAGCCGTGAATCCCCGCGAACTTCTCAAAATCGTCGCCACCGTCATCCTGGCCGGTGGGGCGGCATTCATGATCGCACAAAAAGTGGGGTCGGACGAATCGCCGGCGGACGAGATTGCCTGGTTGATCGACGAGTTCGAACTGAATGCCGCTCAGGCCGAACAGGTTCGAGAACTCCACGAGGCTTATCGCCCCATTTGTGACGCTCATTGTCAGGAGGTGATGCAGGCCCAACAGGAGGTGGAGGCAGCCAAGAATGCAGCGCCTGAAGTATTGGCAGCGGCTCAGCAGGAGTTGGAGAAACTCAAGCAACGTTGCCACCTCGCGACGCAAGCACACCTTGAATCGGTGGCCGCCGTAATGCCTCCCGATCAGGGGAAACGTTATCTCGAGACGATTACGCCTCTCCTGAGTTCCCATGGGCATAGCGCTCCTTTCGGCCTGCGATGACCGAAGTTGAGCAGGACCGAGCCGACATGCGGCGGTTGCAGGGCGGCGACACCGAGGCCCTCAATCCACTGATGGAGCGCTGGCAGCTCCGCCTGCGCAGTTACCTCATGCGGCACGGACTCTCCGATGCGGATGCCTGCGACCTAGCCCAGGAAACGTTCGTGCGCGTTTTCCGCAACGCGGCGCGATTCGATCCCCGTCGGACCTTCAGCACCTGGATGTTTCAAATCGCCCTTAATTTGTTGCGCGACCAAATCCGCCAGCGCCAACGCCGGAATTTGCAACCCCTCGAACACGCTCCCGAACCTACCACTTCGCGGTCTCCCGCAACTGATTCGGAACTCTCCGCGAAGGCCGCCGCGGTTCGCGACGCCATCGCAGCCCTCCCCATGTCGCTGCGCGAACCCCTGATTCTCGTCACCTACCAGAACCTGTCGCATGCGGAAGCAGCGGAAGTCGCCGGCATTTCCGCGAAAGCCGTGGAGACGAGAATCTACCGGGCTCGAGAAAAACTGCGCTCCGCCCTCGCGGCTCACTTGGGTTGAATTCGGGCGCCCAACGGTGTCCGCGAATGTTAAAAGTGGGCGGAGAACCACCAAAAAGGGTGGTTTTGCCGAGGGGGCGTGCTAGGTTGGATGACTTTTCCCATCTCATGCCCGCTCGTCGCCAATCATCTTCAGCCAATACCGGTTTGCCTCCCATCAATCGCCGGGGGGTGAAGTATCCGCGGCTCACGACGAAGCCAGTCGAACGGCATACCCGGCCTTCGAACGCTGCCTACTTCAACCGCGAGCTCTCGTGGCTGGCGTTCAATCGACGCGTGCTGGAACAGGCCCACGACGCCCACGTCCCCCTGTTGGAGCGGGTGAAATTCCTCGCCATCGTTTGCTCGAATCTGGACGAATTTTTCGAGATCCGCGTCGCCGGTCTGATCCAGCAAGTAGAAAGCGGCGTGAATAAAGCCGGCATCGACGGGTTGGGTCCGCGTGAGCAACTGCGGCGCATTCACTCGGTCGTGGCTTCGCTGGTCGACGACCTCTATCGGACTTGGCAGGAGGAACTGGTGCCATCTCTCGCGGCCGAGGGCATCATCTTTAAATCGGCCGAAGAACTCAGCGCCACGGAGCTCGGATGGGTTAAGCAATATTTTGAGGAACAGGTCTTCCCGGTGCTGACCCCGCTGGGGTTGGACCAGTCGCACCCGTTCCCGCAACTGGGTAACAAGACCCTCAACGTCATCGTCTCCCTGGACGACCCCTCCACCACCGAGGTCGAACGCCAAGCCGCGCTCTTGCCCGTGCCGAGGATCCTGCCGCGACTGGTGCGAATGAACGCCGACGTGGCGAAAGAACAGACCTACATATTCCTCAGCGAAATCATCAAGCTGTGCGCGGACGCGTTCTTCCCCGGATACAAAATCAACGGAGCTCACGCCTTCCGCGTCACCCGAAACAGCGACCTCTACATCGACGAGGAGGAAGCCGAGAATCTGCTGAAGACGATCGAAGCCGAACTGCTTAATCTGCGACGCGGGGCGGCCGTTCGCCTGGAGATTGAACAAGGCGTCAACGAAGAGATTTTTACCACGCTCTGCGATCACCTGGAACTTTCGCATGAATATGTCTTCCGGCTGAATGGCCCGTTGAATTTGCTGCGACTGATGAGTCTGACCGAGATCGATCGGCCGGACCTCAAATACCCGCCCTTTACGCCGGCGCCCTCAACGGTGCTGAAGCCGGGCATCTCGCCTTTCGATACCATCCGCCAGCGCGATGTGTTGCTGCATCACCCCTACGATGCCTTCACGCCAGTGGTGGAGTTTGTCGCACAGGCGGCCCGCGATCCGAAGGTGTTTGCCATGAAGCAAACGCTCTATCGCACCAGTGGGGATTCGCCCATCGTCCGCGCGTTGATCGAAGCCTCGCAACGCGGCAAACAGGTCACGGCGCTGGTCGAACTCAAGGCCCGCTTCGACGAAGCCAATAATATTCAATGGGCCCGCCAGCTGGAGGAAGCGGGGGTGCACGTGGTTTACGGGCTCGTCGGCCACAAGACGCACTGCAAATGCTCGCTGGTCGTCCGCCGCGAAGGCGGAAAACTCAAACGCTACGTCCACTTGGGCACCGGCAACTACAATCCCAAGACGGCGAAACTCTACACCGACCTGAGCCTCTTTACGGCCCGGACCGACATCACCGATGATGTCGCCAACACCTTCAACACCCTGACGGGATTCAGTCGGGAGCCCCACTTCGAACGCCTGTTGGTGGCTCCCTTCACCCTGCACTCGCGCACGATTGAGCTGATCGATCGCGAGGCCGCCAACGCCGCCGCCGGCAAGCCCGCCCGCATCATGGCCAAGATGAATTCCTTGGTGGACAAGGCGACCATCGACCACCTCTACGCCGCCTCGCGCGCCGGCGTGCAAATCGATCTGATTGTCCGTGGCATATGCTGTCTGGTTCCCGGCGTGCGGGGACTCAGCGAGAACATCCGCGTGCGCAGTATCGTCGGTCGCTACCTCGAGCACGTCCGGGCATTCTACTTTCAGAACAGCGACGGCGAGCCCGAGATCTTCTGCGGCAGTGCGGATTGGATGCCCCGCAATTTCTTCCGTCGCATCGAAGTCACGTTCCCCGTGGATGATCCCGCGGCACGGGCGTGGATCACCGATGAGCTCTTCCCGATGGAACTGCAGGACAACGAAAACGCCCGCGAGCTGAAGTCCAACGGCGCCTACCTCCCGGCCGAACGCAGTGACGATACGCCATCATTCTCCGTCCAAAACTACTTCATCGCCGCCGCCAACCAGCGCGCCAAAGCCGCCCTCCTCGCCGCCAGCGAAGAAGAGGCGGGAGATGAGTGAGGGGCTGATGGCGTGGTTGCGGTTGGGGGATCAATCCGGCCACAGGCGTTTGTTGGCAAACGCGTGTCCTGAACCGGACTTCAGATATGTTTCAAAAGCCAACGCCTGCTTCTTGGATGAGAAGCCGATGTAGGTTTTAAGCACCCAAGGACGAAACGGTGCCGTGCTCGGATTCTTACCGTTGTTATGATCCGCAATACGAGACGGCAGGTCGGTAGAATACCCGACATACCTGCGGTCCTGAGTCCAACTACTCTCGATCAAATACACATAGTGCATGGCACTGCTTCGCTAAAAGCTACGCAGCGCATCCTTCGCCCATTTTGGCGGCCGGCAATAAATTACAGTCGACCGGTCCAGATAGGTGGGGCCGCGCCATCCGAAGCCTTGGCGAAGGATGGCGGAGAGAGAGGGATTCGAACCCCCGTTACCGTTGCCGGTAAATCTGATTTCGAGTCAGACGCATTCGACCACTCTGCCATCTCTCCTGACTGGGAGGGCAGAAGGTAGGCCGCCTGATTTAAAACGGAAGCAGAAAATCCACCTAGGTGTTGTGATCCTCATTATCCGCGATCTTACGCTGATTCGCCGGGAGGTGGTGCGGCAGGAAAAAATAGTAGTTCATCAGCCACCAACTGCGGGAGGGACGGTAGAGTAAAATCGGCACGATGATCGCCCCGAGTCCGGCCGCCACGCTCGCCACGATTCCGGAAATTATCCCGAAAACATAGAACAATAAGACCGGCACCAAATACAACACGATCGTCACCCCGTAGTTCAGCGAAAGCGAGCCCAGGTAACCGCCTTCATCACGTTCGATGACCATGCCGCACTGGGGGCAGGACGGATTCACGCGAAACCGCTTTTCCGGCTGGAACAGGGTCTTCCCGCCACAGTTCGGACAACGGCAGGTCAGCCCCCGCCCTACGATTTGGCCTCGGGTTACATTCATTCGGATTGATCTCTGAACTGATCAAGAAGCTCCTGCAATCCCGCTCCGCCCTTCTGTTGCTTAAGCTGGTTTTCCAATTTTCGAGCTTCACCAAGGAATCAAAATCATGACTCATCCATTTTGAACTCCATGGACCGCGAGATCGTGTCCATTTGCTCACCCCATCGTTGTGATCCCGAAGCCTACGCGCGACGTCAAGAGAGACCAATATATGTCCGGTTCTTTGAGTTCACAATCAGGTAAACTCTGTACGGCATCTCAAAATACCAAAAAAGCCCCTCCGAAAACGGAAGGGCTAAATTGGGTGCAGGGCTCGGATTTGAACCGAGGACCTTCAGGTTATGAGCCTGACGAGCTACCAGACTGCTCCACCCTGCAATAAAGTGATGAGGTTTTCGACTCGTCTGGGTTTGGTATCGAAAACGTTGAACTGAAAGGAACGTCCCTCCGACTCGGCTTTGAGCCTGACTGCCCGAGGGGAGGGAGAGGAATGGAATCAGAAAGTGAGGTGTCAACAGGGTTTTTAAAAAATTCTGATTCCTGCCTTGCATCACCCTCGGCCAATCTCTGTGTTCGACCGCTCTCTCTCCTGATAGAGACGTTCATTCGAACTCCCATTAACCACTAAATCCGATCGCAAGGCCGCCCATCGGCGGACCTGTGTAATCAAAATCTACATAGATCACTCCCATGAGTAAACTCACCACTACCGTTCGCGACTTGCTCGACGCCGGTGTCCATTTTGGCCACCAGACCAAGCGCTGGAACCCCCGTTCCAAGCCTTTCATCTTCGATCACCGTCAAGGCGTCACCATAATTGACCTCGGCAAGACCTATGCCGCGCTCGAAAAAGCCTGTGACGCGCTCACCGAAATCGTCGCCAATGGCGGCAACGTGCTCTTCGTCGGCACCAAGCGCCAGGCTCAGGAAATCGTCCGCGAGGCCGCCGCCTCCGTCAACATGCCCTACTGCGTGGATCGCTGGCTCGGCGGCACGCTGACCAACTTCGCCACCGTCAAGGCCTCCATCGCCAAGTATAAGAAGTATCAGGCCATGGACACTTCCGGCGAGCTGCAGAAGCTCGGTGGCAAGGAACAAGCCGCCATCCGTCGCGAGATGGTGCGCATGCAGAAGAATTTCTCCGGTATCGCCGAAATGGGCGACCTGCCGCAGGCCATGTTCATCATCGACGTGTCCCACGAGGACATCGCCGTGGGTGAAGGCGTGCGCTGCAAGATTCCGACCGTCGGACTCGTCGACACCAACTCGGACCCGAGCAACGTCACCTACCCGATCCCGGGCAACGACGACGCCGTGAAGTCCATCCGTGTGATCGTCGAGACCGTGGTTGAGGCCGTGCAAAACGGACTCGGCCAACGCGATGCCCGCCGCATCGCCAAGGGTCAGGCTGACTTGAAGGCCGCCACCGCCGCGGTGGCTGCCGCCGCTGAAGCGGCTGAGGATCAACCCACCCCCGCCGCGGACGTGACGGAAACCGTCTCCGACGAGGTCGTCATCCCGGCCGCCGCCAAGCGCAAGAAGATCGCCGCTCCGAAGGACGGCGCTGCCGCTGAAGAAGCCTCCACCTCCGCCGAGGCTACGGCGGACAAGCCCTCTGCGGAAGAGGCCCCGGCTCCTGCTCCCGCTCCGGTGGAAGAGCCTGCTCCGGCCCCCGCCGCTGAGGAAGCTCCCGCCGCTGATGAGACTCCGGAAGAGCCCAAGCCGGCTCCCGCTCCTCCTCCCGCCGCTCCCGCTCCGGCTCCGGCTCCCGCCCCCGAAAAGTCCGAGTAAGCGGTTCGCTCCCATAGCTAGAATTTAAAAAAACTTACCATGAGCACAGAAATTACCGCCACAATGGTGAACGAACTGCGCAAGGCGACTGGCGCAGGTCTGATGAAATGCAAAAAGGCGCTCGTTGAAGCCAACGGCAACGTTGAGGAAGCGACCACCATTCTGCGCAAGCAGGGTGAGGCCGACACGGCCAAGAAGGCTTCCCGTGACGCCAAAGAAGGTGTCATCGAAAGCTACATCCACCTCGGTGGAAAAGTAGGCGTGTTGATCGAGGTCAACTGCGAGACCGACTTCGTTGCCCGCAACGACGACTTCAAGGCCTTCGTGAAGGACATCTGCCTCCACATCGCCGCAGTCAACCCGACCGCCGTGAATCGTGAGGAAGTTCCCGAGGAGCTCGTCACCAAGGAGCGCGACATCGCGACCGCCCAAGCCGAAGGCAAGCCGCCGATGGCCGTGCAGAAGATCGTCGAAGGCAAACTCGAGAAGTTCTACGCGCAAAGCGTGCTCCTCGACCAACCGTTCGTGAAGAACCCGGATCAAACCGTTCGCGAACTGATAGCTGCGACCATTCAGAAGACGGGCGAGAACATCCAGGTACGCCGCTTCACCCGGTACCAACTCGGCGCTTAATCCGCCAACCGGTTAGCCAAAATATTTGACGCCTCTCGTTTTCGGGAGGCGTTTTTTTTGGACCCACCTAAGTTGACCAAGTCGAACCACCTGAAACCCGCCGGAAGCTTTCATTCCCTATTCACTGGAGAATTTCCAGGAGAGGCGTTCGATATCCAAAGACGTTACCAAACTCTTACCCCATGACCCCCTCTATCCCTATGACCCGACGTGAAATGCTCCGCCTCGGTGGTTCCTCCCTCCTTTTTGCCGGCCTGACTCGCCCCACCCTGTTCGGTCACCCCGGCCATGGCGCCTCCACCAAACCCTACCTGTTCTTCCGCCCGGAGGATCTGCCCCGCATCACCGCGAATACCCGAACGCCACTGCTTGCGCCGATGTTCGCCGATTGGCAGAACGAAGTCCCGACCGATCTGACCGCCGCCATCACCACGTTCGAGAAGTCCGGCAACATTGTCCGCGATTTTGGACAGGTCATGTTCAAGCTTGAGCGCAGCCTCACCGTCCAACTTGTCACTCCTTCACAGGATCGTCTCGATTCCCTGCTCGATGCGCTGGAGCGCATCATCAAGCGCCCTTACTGGGACTACTTCCGCGATGGCGGCACCGAGGTTATCGGCATCCAACGCGCCTCATTCGCGACCGTGAGACTACTCTATGCCCGGGAGGTTCTGGCAGATGATCTGTCCACCGAACTCGACCGACGCATTCTCGATGCTGTGGCCGAAAAAGGCTGCGTGCCCTGCTACCGCACGGGGTACGACATGGATCATCCCGAAACCGTGGAAGGCTGGGACTTCGATGAGCAGCACGCGGGATTCTACGACATCTCCATGGAGCGTTGGCCTACCATCCTCGGCGCCAACAATCTCCGCTCGGCTCCTACCGGTGCCCTCGGTTTGGGCGCCTTGGCCTTGCTCGATCACGATCCGCGGGCCCAAGGCTGGCTCGACACCGCTGTCGCGAGCACCGAGCGATTCTTCAAACTCTTCGCCGAAGACGGCAGTTTCTTCGAGGGACTGAGCTACCTCGACTACTCCATGCGCACCAGTCTGCCCTTCATCGACGCCCATCAGCGCATCGTCGGCGACGTCGATTGGAACTCGAAGCTCAACTGGGACGGCATGCTCGACTACATCATGACGATGCAGATGGGGCGCACCCCGGAAGGTGACGCCGACATCGTGAACTTCAGCGATGCCCGCCGCAACGTGTTCCCCGGCTGGGTGGCTCGTGTGGGCGACATCACAGGAAACAACCTCGCCTACCATGTCGCCGACTACGCCGGTACGCCCTACTTCTTCTACGACTACCTGTGGTATCAGCCGAAGAAGCCCCAAGCGCTTCCGTCCGACGATCTGCTCAACCATCGCAACGCCTACAACTGGATCATCTGCCGGTCCGGCTGGGAAGCAGACGACGCCGTCCTCGCTTGCAAAAGCGGTGGTCCCGCCAATCACGAACACGCCGACCGCAATCACCTCACTTTCAAAACGAACGGTGAGCGCCTGCTGCAAGACCACTTCGGCGCGGCCTACGACCGCCGCCACGACGGTTGGAAGATGCGCGGCACCGCCGGGCACAACGCCATCTTGATCGACGGCCACGGCCATCACTACGTGGATGGCATTGAGGGCACCAACGACAGTAAGGCCTATGCCAACATCCTCGACTACCAGGACCACGGTGATGTCGTCTGGTGGACCAGCGACGCCACTTCGGGTTACATCGTCGAAAACTACCACGTGACCCAGGTTCAGCGCTCCGTCATCTACGCCAAACCGGGCACCATCGTCATCTTCGATCAGGTCAATTTCCGCTACCGTCCTCAGACCGTTGATGCCCGTTTCTTCCCCGACAATCGGGACGGCGGCGCCGCACTCTCCGTCGACGGCAATCAGTTCACGCTCCGCCGTCCGAACGCTTCGCTGCACGGCCTCGTGGCCTCCAATTGCGACGCAGCCCCCCGCCTCAGCCGCCTGGACGTGCTGCCCGAGACAGGTGATTTCCCCTGCGTCGAGGTGCATTCACCGGTCGGGTTGTCGCATCATATCGTCACTGTGCTATCGGTGGCCGACGACCCACCGCGCCTGGCAGCCACCACGAATGATAACGGAATATGGACCCTCAAGGCCCCTGGTCTTCAGGCCCGGATCCCCCCTCCTCCC
>CAKZMS010000299.1 GCA_937128785.1 uncultured Opitutaceae bacterium
GCGTGGCTGAGGTCCGAGGCGATCCGTCGACTGGCCACGGCTGAACTGCGATAGTAGCCGCCGCCGTGAAGGTAGACCAACATGCCATCGTTGGTGGGCGTGCCGTGAGTGACCCACTCAACCGCGACACCATCGGCCGTCGTTGCCTCAACGGTGGTGCCGGACCGAGGAACGCGACCGTCGTCCGGTTCGGTGGTGCGGAGAAATTCCAGCGACTGTTGGGGTGAGTAGGGGGCGGCGCGTTTCTGCGCGATGAGCTGCTGGAGGAGTTCGCTGGCCACGCCGCCCGTTATGGGGCCGCGGGCGAGGGGGTGTCCATGATTCGTTTCTTCTGCTCCGCCGAAAGGCCGCGCTTGAAGTAGTCGTCGGGAGTGTAATTGACCCGATGCTCTTTCATCTCCGGATCGTGAAGGTCGAGACTGAGGTCACAGTCAAATCGCACCAAGATGGAATGGAACGTGGACCAGTCATTGTTGGCGTTGATGAAGTGCGCCAGACCCCAGGTAATGCCCCGACCATATTCAGTGTTGGTGAAGGCGTCGGGAACATGCGGTGCGGCGGCGTAGGGCATCAGCTCGGTGATGCTGGCGATCTCGAAGTTTACCCAGTCCTCGGCGTATTGAACCGTGTTGTGTTCGTTGCCGTCTTTGTAAACCAGGGCGGCCACGCCTTCCCGGAAAGGGAACAGGCTGGGTTCGTGCCCGGCGGTGATGACCGGATTGAGCGGGTGCTTGGTGAAGGGACCCAGGGGGTGGTCGGCGGTCGCGAGCCCCTGCATGCGCACCAATTTCGGGTCACCATCGAAGTCAGATTTGTAGTAGAGGTAAATCTTCCCGTCGTGAACCAAGGGATAGGGATCGTGAATGGAGTATTGGTCCCATTCGCCGGGGGCGCCGTTGGGAATGATAATCTCGTGGTGGGGAGTCCATGGGCCATCCGGGGAATCCGACCATGACACGGCTACCGGGCAGTCATCGCCCCGCGTGCCGCTGGCCTGCAGGAAGCCCTGATAGTAGAGGTAATATTTCCCCTCCCACTCGAGAATGTCGGTCGTGGTGACCGCGCGCCAACCCACGTGGGGCTTCGGGGGACGCGGGACGGCAACGCCCTGTTCCTCCCATGTGAATCCATCGTCGCTCGTGGCATACCAGATCTCTGCGAGATCCCAATCGGTCGACGCCAGGGTGTCGGTATGCTTGCCCTTGCCCTGGGGTGGTTTGGGGGTGTGGCGGTAGGTATACCACACATAGTATTTGCCGTTGGCGTAGAGGATCTTCGAAGGGTCGCGACGCGAGATCGTCCCGTCGTGATTGTTGTAATCGAAGCCCTCGAGCTTGGTGTCTTTGAACTGGGAAAACAGCTCGTTGTGTTCGGGGCGGGGCGCTTCGTAGGCGTCGTAAAGTCGCTCCATCGCGCCGCTCAAGGGGCGGTCGGGTTTTTCCTTGGGCAGGTAAAAGGGGAAGCCGGATTCCGGAGTTTCGGAATCCCTCTCCGCCTCTTTCGCCAAGCCTGGCGAACCCAGGGCCAGGACCAAACATGTGAGGGTCGCGAGGTGTTTGATTTTGTTTTTCATTTCGGCGTAGAGCTGGGGCTTCGATCGGACGGTTGCTCAACGAGCCGCCGGTGAAGGGGTGTTTAAGATGCGTTCCTTTTGCTCCGGTGTCAGCCCCCGGCGCAGGTAGTCTGTTACTTCGTAACGGACCTGATGCCGTTTCATCACGGGATCGTGAACATCCCGGCTGAGATCGCAGTCGAAGCGGATCAGGATGGAGTGGTTGTCTTTCCAATTTCCGTTCGCGTTGGTGACGTGGGAAAGCCCCCAGGTAATGCCCCGGCCATCGGTGGTATTGGTAAACGCATCGGGCACGTGAGGTCCGGCCGCCACCGGCATGAGTTCGGTGATTCCGACCACGTCGAAGTTTACCCAGTCCTCGGCATATTGGATCGTGTTATGTTCATTGCCGTCCTTGTAGACGAGTGCGGCTACGCCGGTTTTATAGGGAAAGAGGGTGGTTTCGTGCCCGGAAGTGATCACGGGGTTCAGCGGATGCTTTTCGAAAGGCCCCAGCGGGTGCTCACCGATGGCGAGGCCTTGCATGCGCACGAGGATAGGATCGCCATCAAAATCCGATTTGTAGTAGATGTAGATCTTGCCGTCATGGACGAGTGGATACGGATCATGGATGGAATATTGATCCCACTCGCCGGGAGCTCCGTTGGGGATTACGATTTCGCCGTGGGGCGTCCAAGGTCCGTCGGGGGAATCAGCGTAGGAAACCGCCACGGGGCAATCGTCACCGCGCTTGCCGCTGGCCTCCATGAAGCCCTGATAATAGAGGTAGTATTTGCCCTCCCATTCGAGAATGTCGGTGGTCGTGACCGACCGCCATCCGACTTCCGGTTTGGGCGGACGGGGGACGGCGACGCCTTGCTCCTCCCACGTGAATCCGTCCTCGGAAGTCGCATACCAGATTTCGGCCAAGTCCCAATCTCGGGAGGGGATTACATCGGTGCTCGCATCGGCTCCTTTCGGTGAGGTGGGGGTGTTGCGATAGGTATACCACACGTAGTATCTGCCGTTCGCGTAGATGACCTTTGAAGGATCGCGGCGGGTGATGGTGCCATCCCCGCCGTTGTAGTCGAGACCCTCCAAGGCGGTGTATTTGAACTGCGAAAACAGTTCGTTGTCCTCCGGCCGAGGTGCCTCAAAATCCGTGTAGATCCGCTCCATGGCCGCGCTCATCGGGCGATCGGGCTTTTCCTTGGGCAGGACAAACGGAAAGCCCTCGGGGGAAGATTCGGCCATCGCCAGGGAAGCGGATGAGAAGGCCATCAAGGCGAGACCAAGGACCAAACGGGAAGTGGCAAGGGGGCGGAGGGTAAACTGATTCATAGGGTTATATATGCATATTGCATACAATATAACCGCAGGCGAATCCTTTTTTGGGTAGTCGGAAAATTCTACTTCTAAGCTCCTGTGGGGGAGCAGGTTTGGGGTCACGATTTGATCCTAGAGCCGTGCTGCTTTATCGCGCGCAGCCGCCACGATTTGCTCAATCTCCTTCATCTGCTTGGGCGAGATCAAGCGACGAGGAACCCGCTTTTCTGCATCGGAGATCAGTCGATCAAAATCATCATCCGATGGATGGTGAGGCTCCCACCGGGTGTGATGTCCCTGGTGTCGAGTGAAGCTGAGCACACTGCCATGGATCTTGGCTTTCACCTTGTATTTGCCCTCTTCCGGATCCCGGTTCCACCAGTTGAACTCTTTGGTCATGCGTCTGGGGATAGGGACTGACTCGGGGGAGAGGCCAGCGGAATCTGGTTGATGACTTTCCCGGGGAAGCAGGAATCGTGGCTCCAGCTGATGCGGCGGACCGCGGCCATTTCATTGGCGACGTCGACGGAGAAAGCTCCGAGCGGGCCGGTAAATGCGCCGAGGTTAATGACCCACCTGTCGGCCCGTTGCCAAATTCTGGGAAAGTGGACGTGACCGGTAACGATGACCCGGGCCTCCGGTCGCCATGTTGCGGCGGCATTGACGGCCCGGTCCGCGATGGTCCGCCACGTGTTGATCATCGCGAGCGGTTGCCGCGGGGGGAAAAACTCAGTCAGCAGACGCCGAACCCGATGGGATAGATCTTTCTTTTCCGGGTCACATTCCCGGCGGAATCCGATACAGGCTTCTCTCATCGTAGCGATCCGATCAGCAAACTCGCTGAACCCGCGTTCCGGATGTTCAGCTTTGATTTTTTTTATGCGTTCGCCCAGTTGGTCACGCACGCTGCTCCAGGGAACAATATCGTCGAGAAACACATCTCCGTGCGTCGCCCAAAGGAGGCCTTCCGCAGCCGAAGCATCATGGGTATCAGAGATGTCGGGATCGTGGTTGCCAGTGATGAACCGGACCCGTGCTACACGAGAGGTGAAGAATTCCCTGATCTCTTCTACCTGCTCGGGTTTCATGCCTGTCTGATTGTCGCAAGTATCTCCGTTCAGCCAAAGTTCATCCACCCCCTCAAGCAGCGCCTCGAGTGATTCGAGTCGTTTGAGCCGGGAAGAAGCATCTCGGAAGTGAAGATCGGAGAGAATGCGCAGCATGTTACGAGGAGCCAATCAGCCATGACCGGAGCCCGACGCCAATCCCTAAGCAACGAGCTTGTGCCGGGAATGGGCATGCGCTGAGGTGAGGGTCATGCGGTTGATCTCCCGGTTATTGTTTTGCCTCCCGATGTTTGGATTTTCGGCCACCCGCGGGTGGGCGGATGCAGCGGCGGCGGATATCGCCCGCATTCATGTCGAAGCGATTGGTGGCCGGGATCGGGTGGAACGTCTGGAAAGTTTTCGCGCTGCCGGACAATCCCGATTGGGGGAGGTGACCTTGGACTTTCAGATGTGGGCCGCCCGCCCGCGGTCGATTCGCATCGAGGTCATGATGCAAAACCAGACGTTGATTCAAGGCTGGGATGGCAGCGGTGAAGCCTGGATCCAAGGTGGAGTAGGGGGGGAGGTGCAGCCCATGCCCGAGAATGTGAAGGATCGGTTCAAATCGGAATCCGAATTCGATACGCCCTTGGTCAACCCGGAGGAGCGAGGCTACGCTTTGGAATACGCCGGTGAAGACGAGGTGGGCGGTCGGCCGGTAGTCAAACTACTGGCCACCCGTGACTTCACGGATCAATCCACTCTCTATCTGGCGGCGGACACCTATTTTATCGTGCGGCAGGATCGCGTCCGCATCGCGCCCGATGGCAGCCGCACGGCGACTCAGACCTACTACGGAGATTTCCGTCCGGTCTTGGGAGTGATCATGCCTCACCAAATCAGTGTGTATGAAGGCGAGCGACTCACCAGCGACGTCACGTTGAACTGGATCGAACCTAACCCGCCGCGGGAGGACGATCTGTTCCGAGCTCCCTCGAGTGCGGCGGACGATAAAGAGGTGGAAGACCTGAAGGCACCGCCGGCCGAGGGGCAGTCCGACAGTATTCTGGAATTGGCTGACTAGCCGGATTGTTCACTTGCCTCCAACCAGATGGGGCAACCCACTGAGACATGGCCTTATGGGGAACCGTAAAAACGCTGCGTCAGCAGTTGATCAATAATGCCCGATTCAGCGTCGCGCTGGACTACCTGGAAAAGGTGCAGACCGCCGGAACGGTCGAACACGACCGGGTCATGGCGGTGCCGGCCGGTGAAATGAATCGGGTCGAGCTGGCGGAAGGGGTTTTCGCCTTGGAGCAGGCATACGTCGGCAAGGCGCGCGCCGAGGGCCGGTGGGAAGCCCATGACCGACACATCGATTTGCAAGCGATCGTGGCCGGGCC
>CAKZMS010000300.1 GCA_937128785.1 uncultured Opitutaceae bacterium
CAGCCGAGGGGTTGAAGGCTCCTGACACGCTGCCTCCTGGCTCCAAGCCGGGGGCGTGGGAGGCCACGCGTTACTATTACCGTGCCGCTCCAACGCAGAAATCGCGGTTTTCCTTTTTGGGCGGGCTTTTCCTCATGCACGGCTTCTGTTTGGTGGTCCCGTTTTATGCCGTCACGTTGCTCACGCGCTTGGATCAGCCCAAGAGCTTCCTGGGTATCCTGGCTATGTGGCAAATGGCGGGGCAGTCGGCGGGCAATCTCATTGCCGCCGGCATCGGCGACAAATGGGGTGGCCGCGCCACGTTTGGGATTGGCCTGGGGGCGGTGGTGATTTCATCCATCCCCGCGCTTTTTGTGACGGATCTGTTCTGGGCTCAAATTTCCTATGCCGCGTTTACCATGAGCATGATGCTCATGATCATTGGGAAAGATACGCTGCTGATGGAGCTCAGCCCGGCTCAGAATCAATCCAGTTACCTGGCGCGAATGGCCCTGATCACCATGCTCGCCTTGGTGACCTTCGGTGGACTGGCCCAGATGCTGTGGACCTCGCGTTGGGGGTTCACGGGATTGGTCGTTGCCACCATGCTGTCCTCCCTCGGGGCCATGGTTTTTGTGGCCAAGGTGCATGACCCGCGCGGCAAGCACATCAATCCCCTGCGGGCGGTGCGTCGGGGTATCCTCCGGGTGTTCCGCTAGACCGGCGATCTGTTCGACAGGAATGGATTGAGCCTCACCTGATTCTCCCTCTTCGTGAGGGATGCCCCCAACCGATGTGTTCTCGCGTCGGCAATTCGTAGGCTCCGCGGCGACCGCGGGACTGGCGACATTGCTGGCCAGCTCTCCCCGTGTGTTTGCCGCTGGTGCATCCGATCGGATCAAGATCGGTCTGATTGGTGCCGGTGATCGAGGCACGGTCAGTGCCGGTATCATCGATTGTGCCGAAGCTGATCCTACCATCGAGCTCGTCGCCATCGGCGATTTGTTTGCCGACCATCTGGAGGCCGCGCCGGCGAATATCGAAAAGGCGATGGTCGAGCGTGGGCTGCCGTTTAAGGACATCTACAAAGTCACCCCGGAGCGGATGTTCTCCGGCTTCGATGCCTATCAGCGGGTGATCGAATGCGATGTGGATCTCATCATCCTGACGACGCCCCCCGTCTTTCGCCCGATTCATTTTAAGGCGGCGGTCGAGGCAGGGAAACACGTCTTCGTCGAAAAGCCCATCGCGGTGGATGCGCCCGGGGTGCGCGACTTTCTGGAGACGACCGAGAGGGCGAAGGCCAAGGGGCTCACGGTGGTGGCCGGCACGCAAATGCGGCGGGCTCCCCACATCATCGACGCGGTGGATTACCTGCGCGCGGGTGGCCTGGGTGAGATCGTAGCCGGGCAGTCGGCTCGCATTGGCGCGGGATTGATGAACTTCCGCCATAGCGAATCCATTCGTCAACGGGACCGGGCCGACATGGAATGGCAGCTGCGACGCTGGTTGTTCGCGGTGTGGGCTGCCGGCGACTTCATCGTCGAGCAGCACGTGCATAATTTGGATTTGATGAACTGGCTGGTGGGGGAGACGCCCATCAAAGCGACGGGGTTTGGTGGGCGCCAAAACCGGACCGATTCGATCTACCTCAATGCTTGGGATCATATTTCGGTAGAGTATGAATTCCCCTCCGGCGCGCGGGTGACTCATCTTGGCTCGCAGGCCGATGGTTTGGGTTATCGTAATGATCTGCGTCTCCAAGGGGAGGCGGGTAGTCTTTTGATGAGTTTTAGTCGGGCGGAAGTGCAGGGTAAGAACCCCCGTAAATTCCCCGGATCGAAAACGGTGAAACCACCCGTGCAGGAATATAAGGACACCCTGGACTCAATCCGGAACAGCCAGGCGATCAACGAGGGAGGTCAGATCGCCGAATCCACCATGACGGCGATTCTCGGCCGATTGGCCGCCTACTCGGGCCGTGCCGTGAGTTGGTCCTGGGCGATGAATGCCTCGCAGGAAAATCTCACCCCGGCCGCGTGGGAGTGGGCAGATTTGCCACTCCGCCCACCCGCGGTTCCCGGCCACTACAAACTGACCTGATCAACTCAACTTCGCTGTCATGACCAAACTTTTGAAACTTCT
>CAKZMS010000301.1 GCA_937128785.1 uncultured Opitutaceae bacterium
CAATCTTGGATTTTGCATGTAATTTTTTAGACGGATGATAAAAGAACAATTGAGCGGGCGCATAAAGAGAAGCGGAGCCAACACTAGCGGGCATGTCCGGTAATGATCCATCCGGCGCGGGGCTTAAACCACCGCGCCCGTTATTGAGCAAAAGTAGGGGTTGATAACCCGGGTCACCGACGGGCATCGCATCCGTGGTGCGAGTGATGAGAACATCAGCATCACCATCGCCATCAGCTTCGAAGATGAGCACGGGACCGTCATTGAGCACGGGGTGCTGGGTGAGCTGTCCCAATGAAGCGGATACAAACTTGCCCTGATCAGTGCCCGCGATGATGCGAGCCGGAGTTTCGGTGGTGCCGCCCATGATCATATCTTCGCGACCGTCACCATTAAGGTCACCCACCGCCAAGGCTGGACCGAGGCGGTCGAACCGCGTGGGCACTAGGGGTTGGCGCGTATTTTCCCGAAACGGACCCTCTCGCGATTCGAAGGCCAATCCCAAACTATCTGAAGCATCGCGGAGTGGTCGGGCTGAGCTAGGCCCCGACTCTTCCTCCAAGGGAAGTTGCACAGGCAGAGGTGGGACTTGCGTGATCTCGTAGCGGCGATTGACCGCCAAGTCCGAGAATCCCTGTCGCTGACCGTCGGGCCACTGCACAGTGAGATGTTTAACTGTGTCGTCTTCACCTACGCCAAAATGCAGGACCGGTTCGCTGGTGGAAAGGTAGCCACGCGTAAGAATGAGGTCGCGGATCTGCTGGCCTGACGAGGTCTTGATCGTGACCCGCGCACCTACGCCAAAGCGGTTCGATTCCGTGCCACGCAAGGCGACCTGCACCACGTTACCGGTCTGGCTTTGGTTCTCCAAAACAGTAGCACTTTCGCCGTAATTGGCGTGCACGATATCGAGATCGCCGTCGCGATCGAGGTCCCCCATCGCGACCCCGAAACTGATGCCCACCTTGTCGAGTCCCCAGTCCGCGCCGACCTCGGTGAAACGCAGATCGCCTTCGTTACGGTAGGCCAGGTTCGCTTCGTTGAGCCGCGGGCTTTCCTTCATGGTGCGCAGGCGCACGGTCGGATTTTCCGCCAGGATGATGCGGTCGCGCAGGTCCGCGTTTTGATACTCGCGGTTCATCCCGTTGGTCACGTGCAGGTCAACCCGCCCGTCGTTGTCCAAATCCTCAAAGCGCACCGACCACGTCCAGTCCGTTGCATGGATGCCAGCCATGTTCGCGACTTCCAGCATGCGGTGGGCGGGGGTGTTGACAAACATGGTGTTTCGCAAGGTCTGCGGCGCAAGGGTCGGACTGTCGCTATCCTCGCGGCTGAGCTCACGGGCGGAGGCCATGCCCCGTTGGTCCTTCTCGTGCGACGTAGTCGCCATGTCGGTGACCAAAAAATCGATCAAACCATCGTTGTTGATGTCACCTTGGTCCGCCCCCATCGACGAGTAGGGCATCGTCGGCACGACGTCGTGGATCACGTTGGTGAAGGTGCCGTCCTGGTTGTTGCGGTAGAGGAAATCCGCCGGCGCAAAATCGTTGGCGATGTAGATGTCGGGCCAACCGTCCTGGTTGTAGTCCCACCAGGTCGTAGAGTGAGCGAGATTGGGTCCCCCGATGCCGGCTTCAGCCGACATATCGCTGAAGGTGCCGTCGCCGTTGTTGCGGAAAAGGTGATCGGGCTGGCCGTTCGGGTTGGCCGTCGCATTGAGCATGTTGGTCTGCACGTAGACATCCAACCAGCCGTCGCGATCGTAGTCGGCGAAGGCGCCCACGCCCGAAGCATCGATCAGAGCCAGGCCCCGCGCCTCCCCTTCCTCGCGAAACGTGCCGTCCCCTTGGTTCATGAAGAGCCAGTTGGGCTCGCCCCAGCGGCACACGTAAAGATCGACCCACCCGTCGTTGTCCACGTCCGCAAACGAAGCGCCCTGTTTCCACACGTCCGCCACGGGCTCTTCTCCGCCACCAAAGAGCCCACCTCCCGATGAAGCTACGGGACCGATGTCCAAACCTGCTGCCGCGGTTACATCCTCAAATTGCCAGTTACCCAGATTCCGGAACAGTCGACTCGACTCGGTTTTGCTGACGACAAACACATCGGGCCAACCGTCGTTGT
>CAKZMS010000302.1 GCA_937128785.1 uncultured Opitutaceae bacterium
CTTAGCTGTGCACGAGCGTGCCGATCTTGTTGCCTTCCACGGCGTGGCGGATGGCGTGGGGATCACTCAGATCGAATACCAGGATCGGAAGATCGTTGTCGAGACAGAGGGAAAAGGCGGTGGCATCCATCACGTTGAGTCGCTGGCGCAGGGCCTCGATGAAAGTGATGTCGTCGTATTTGACGGCGTCGCTGTGTTTCTTCGGATCCTTGTCGTAGATGCCGTCGACCTTGGTCGCCTTGAAGATGATCTCAGCCCCGATTTCATTGGCGCGCAGGGCCGCCGTCGTGTCCGTGGAAAAGTAAGGGTTGCCAGTGCCGGCCACAAAAATGACCACCCGCTTTTTCTCCAGATGGCGGACGGCGCGGCGGAGGATGAAGGGTTCAGCCACCTGATCCATGGGAATGGCGGTTTGGACGCGGGTGTTGACCCCCATCTTTTCGAGACAGTCCATGATCGCGAGGCCATTGATTACCGTGGCGAGCATGCCCATGTAATCGCCGGTGGTGCGGTCGACGCCGCGACTGGCTCCTTGGAGTCCCCGAAAGATGTTGCCGCCGCCGATCACGACGCAGACCTCGATGCCGAGATCATGGATTTCCTTCACTTGCTCACAGATACGACTGAGGACCGCCGGATCAATAGGGTCACTGCCGGATCCTCGCAGAACCTCGCCGCTCAATTTGAGCACGATGCGTTTGTATTGGGTGGCGGAATCAGCTGGCGCGGAGTCACTCATGAGTGGCGAGTGAACGCGGGCTGTTTTGCCGCGTCAATGCGGGAGAGACCTCCCCAGGCCGGCTAGGCGGCGGCGGGAGTGAGCACCCGCCGGAGCACGCGAGCCATATCGGCGATCTCATAGGGCTTGGGCACACTGGCGATGAACCCATGCGCCTCGTAGTTGGTGCAGATCGGGTCGTTGGCGTAACCGCTTGAGACGATCGCCTTCAAATCCGGGTCGATCCGATGAAGTTGTTCCAAGGTCTCAATCCCGCTCATTCCGTCGGGGATATAAAGGTCAAGAATGGCGGCATCGATGGTCTGACCGTTCTCGTGCGCCTCGGCCAGAGCCGCGACGGCAGCCTCTCCGGAGGTCACGGGAATCGTGTCGTAGCCGAGGTGCCGCAGGACCAATGCTCCGACCGAAAGAATATCCGCCTCGTCATCGACGAATAAAAGTCGATGTCGTTGGCCGGGCGCGGGCGAAGGAGTCACGAGAGTCGAGTATCGGAAATTCCGGTGGGGAGCAAGTCGCTCCCTGGCTGCCCGACATGGGTTCGAACCATGACTAGGTGAGTCAAAGTCACCGGTGCTACCATTACACCATCGGGCAAGGGAGAGAGGGCAGCGTGGAAGGATTGGCTGCCTCGTCAAGTATCAGATCAGGGGAATTTACCCGAAACGGCGCCGCCGGCGGCCGAAAAGCCCCAATGCCATGACCGCGAAACCGTAGAGTGCGAAAGTAGATGGCTCCGGCACCACCGAGAAACTGACGCCGTTGATGGCCGCCAAGTCGATGCCGTCATTGGCGTTGCTGGTATTGGTGGAGAAGTAGGTGGCGTTGGTCCCGTCGATCAGGTTGGCAGTGTCCCCACCGGTGGATGCGTCGTGGCTAAAAAGGGAGTAGCCGTAGATCGTGGTGCCAGCGCTGACAAACGCACTTGTCCTGATCCCTTGGTTGGTAAAGCTCCTGACCTCGTGCGCTTTCCCAACGTGACATTCATGATTCTTTTCCTGAATTCATGGCTCTTTGTCGGAGCAGGGTTTTTGGCCTCGGCCATTTTGGTGGCAGCCCAAGACGCGCCGACTCCAGCTTCCGGTGAAGAGAAACGAATCTCCAGTATTGCAGAATTCTGGAATATGCCGGCCGAGCGCCGGGCCCATCCCCATCCGATCGAGCTGGAGGTCCAGGTGCTCTACAATGACCCGGTGTGGGGAGTGGTGCAGGTTCGGGATCACAGTGCCGACGCCTTTCCCGGCCCGCGTCGGGGCGAGGGTGATCAGATGCGCCGGGCCGTCATAGCGCAAGAGCCGCCCTGTGTGCGGATTGCGTCCGATCAG
>CAKZMS010000303.1 GCA_937128785.1 uncultured Opitutaceae bacterium
CGATATCATCGTGGTAAGCGCCCTCTGGGTTTTGATAAGCCGCGCGCTCCTCCGGCTCGTTGACCAGCCGGTCGACGGCCTGGACCAATTCATCCTCGTCGGCCACCCGGCACGCCGCCCCACCATCCGTCAGGCCCTGGGCGATCGACCGAAAATTCGCCATGCCCGGCCCCATGATCAAGGCCCGGCCGAGACCGGCGGCCTCCACCGGAGTCTGGCCGTCGCGATGCGGCGGCAGGCTCTTACCGATGAAGACCACGTCGGCCACCTGCGTGAGTTGCTGCAGTTCGCCCGTGGTATCGGCGATGCACACTTCGACGGGCTTGCCCCGCTCGTCCCGGGACCGCAGCGCGTAACTTGCCCCAGATTGGGCGACCACGTGCTCCACCTGCGCGCGCCGCTCCGCGTGACGGGGCACCAGCAAGAGTCGGATCGATTGCCCGCTACCCGCGTTCACGGCCTGCCAGGCCCGCAACATCGCCGCCTCTTCCCCCGGCCAGATCGAAGCACCCAATAACACCAGATCCTCCGCCTTGAACCCTAGCTCCTGCCGCAGGGCCAGGCGCTCCTCCGGGGTCATCTCATTGATGACGATGTCGACCTTGATGTTTCCGGTGACCACCACCTGTTCCTCGCTGAATCCGAGGGTGAGAAACCGTTCGGCATCCACGGGCGAGCCGGCGAGTAAGCGGGTGAGTCCACTCATGACTGCGGGCAATAGCGGACCGGCCATCCGCATGCGGCGGAAACTATTGTAGCTGACCCGGGCATTCATGCAGATCACGGGCACGCCCATCCGCCGGGCTTGGGCGATGTGTTCCGGCCACCACTCGCCCTCCGTGAGCAACATCAAATCCGGTTGAATGCGGTTCCAGGCCCGGACCATCCACGGCCAAAAATCGATGGGGAAGAAACCCACCGTTTCGACCTTGTCGTGATAACGCTGCTGAGCGATGTCCTGACTGGTCACCGTCGTGGTGGTTAACACCACCTCAATGTTTGGATCTGCCGCGAGCTCATCGATAATGGGCTGCACCGCGAGCATCTCTCCTACGCTGACGGCCTGCAGCCAGACCCGTTTCTTGCCCGGCGGAGAAGGCGGGAGCTTCGGCAGTTTACCCATCCGTTGTCCAAATGCCTTGTGGGCTCCCGTACGCCCCCGGGCCCGCCACAGGTGGATCGGCCCGATGACCAGCAGCAGCGGGATAAAGACCAATCGATAAAACCAAAGCACCAGATGCATGTGTCGCCAGTGAAGGAGTCCCCTGCACTCAATTCAATGACCGAACCATTCCATCCTCGGCGTTGCCCATGAAGGATACCCCACCGTCCACGGGGCTTGTAACAAGGAAGTTGCATCGCAAGCTTGCCCCAAAGTCATGCCTGCTCGACCCGACACCGCCCCCGAACCCACGGTCAAGGAGACCTTCGGTGCCTTTCGGGCGGGTTATACCGAGCGACCGGCCGACGAAGATTGGGCGGCGATTCTGGACAGGTTGCAACGTGCTCCGGAAAAAAGCGCTGACCCCCTCGGCGGGCGCGTGGCTACCGCGCTGATTGATCTGCCACATTGGGGGCGCGTGGTGATGAAGCACTACGCCCGCGGCGGGTTGATGCGTTACGTCTCGCGCAGGTTGCATTTGCGGAGCCGCACTTCACGAGCGGCCGGGGAATTTGCCACCCTGCAACGCTTGCTCGCAGCGGGCGTGCCGGTTCCTCAGCCTCTGCTTTGGGTGGAGACCGGTATGCTGTTTACTGAAAACTGGTTGATCATAACCGAGATTCCCGAAGCCCAATCACTCGCCGACATCGCCCGGCAAGATCCGGCTCGATCCGAAGCGCTGATTCCGAGAGTCGTGGCGATGGTGGAAAAGCTGATCGAGCTGCGGATCCATCATGTGGATTTCCACCCGGGCAATGTGCTGATCAATGCTCAGGACGAGGTGTTCCCCATCGATTTTGACAAGGCCCTGGTCTCCCCCCGGAGCCAATCCGAACTCTCGGCTCGTTACCGGAACCGGTGGAATCGAGCGATCGCGAAGCACGGATTACCCACCGCGCTGGAGTTTTCGGTCGATTTCAATTCGCTGGATCCTTCCCCCTCATAATGCCCGCCGACCGGGATCTAATTACCCAGCTGCCTGTCGATGAAGGCTCCCTTACTCGCCACCCTTTTCCTCGCCCCGTCCGCTTTCACTTTTTGTCGCAATGACTGATCAATCACGAACGTCACTCTCACTTCGCGTCCTCGCCGCCCTGCTGGCGTTGACTGTCGCCCTCCCTGCGATCCATGCGGACACCTTCGCTCACGAATCGAGCGACTTGCCCGTCGATCCCACCGTGCGGTTCGGCACGTTACCCAACGGCATGCGCTACGCCCTGCGGGCCAATCAGGAACCCCGCGAACGCACCGCCCTGCGCCTGCTGGTGGAGGCCGGATCCCTGCAGGAGACCGAAAGTCAGCGCGGCTTGGCTCACTTCCTTGAGCACATGGCGTTCAACGGCAGCGACAACTATCCGCCCGGCACGCTCATCGAGTTTTTCCAACGCATGGGCATGAACTTTGGTGGTGATACCAACGCGTTCACCAGCTTCGACCGCACGGTCTACATGATCGATCTGCCGGACTCGACCGAGGAAAACCTCGATGAGGGTCTGCAGGTGTTCCGCGACTACACCGACGGCCTGCTCTTGCTCGAGGAGGAGATCGATCGGGAGCGCGGCAT
>CAKZMS010000304.1 GCA_937128785.1 uncultured Opitutaceae bacterium
GGATGGCCGGCCAAAGCCGATCGCACTGCGGAGGTTCCTTTCGTGGTCGCCCGGATCGTGTTGCAGGATTTCACCGGCGTGCCGCTGCTGGTGGATCTCGCCGCCATGCGTTCGGCGGTCGATCGTCTGGGCAAGGACTCCAAGATCATTGAGCCTCTCGTGCCCGTTGATCTCGTAGTGGATCACTCCGTGCAGGTCGACTTCTCCGGCTCGGCCGAGGCCTTGGCCAAGAATCTCGAGCTCGAGTTCTCCCGCAATCGCGAGCGCTACCAGTTCGTGAAGTGGGGTATGCAGGCTTTTGATACATTCAAGGTCGTTCCTCCCGGCATCGGTATCGTCCACCAGGTCAACCTCGAGTATCTCGCCCAAGGCGTGCTCAAGGATGAGAACGGCACCTTCTATCCCGACACCCTGGTCGGCACCGACAGTCACACCACCATGATCAACGGCCTCGGCGTCGTAGGTTGGGGCGTGGGCGGCATCGAGGCGGAGGCGGGCATGCTCGGCCAACCCGTCTACTTCCTCACGCCGGATGTGGTCGGCGTGCACCTGACCGGTTCGCTCCAAGAGGGTGTCACCGCTACCGACCTCGCTTTGACCATCACCCAGATCCTCCGCGAGCGGAAGGTGGTCGGGAAGTTCGTCGAATTTTACGGCCCCGGCGCCAAGGCCCTGCCTTTGGTCGACCGCGCCACCATCGCCAACATGGCGCCCGAATACGGCGCGACCATGGGCTTCTTCCCGATCGACGAAGAAACGTCTCTCTACCTCCGCGGCACCGGCCGGGCGGAAGAGCATGTCGCCCTCTACGAATCCTACTACAAGGCCCAGGATCTCTGGGGTATCCCACAAAAGGGCGAGATCGACTACTCCATCGACGTGGAGCTCGACCTCTCGACGGTGGTGCCGAGTGTCGCCGGTCCGAAGCGTCCGCAGGACCGCATCGTGCTCCCGGAGCTCAAAGAGTCGTTCGCATCGACTTTCGAGAAGCCGGTCAGCGATGGCGGCTTTGGCAAGATCGAGGCCGAACTCGGCACCGTCGCCACTCAGGTTAAGGACACTGACATCGGTCATGGTAGCGTGCTGATCGCGGCGATCACCAGCTGCACCAACACTTCCAATCCTTCCGTTATGCTCGCGGCTGGCCTGCTGGCAAAGAAGGCGGTGGAGAAGGGCATGCAGGTTAACAAGCTCGTGAAGAGTTCCCTCGCTCCGGGCTCCCGCGTAGTGACCGACTACCTCAACAAGACCGGCCTCACGCCGTATCTCGACCAACTCGGTTTCCAGACCGTCGGTTACGGCTGCACTACCTGTATCGGTAATTCCGGACCACTCGACACCGACATCGAAGCCGCCGTGGTCGACAACGATCTTGTCGCCGCCTCGGTGCTTTCCGGCAACCGCAACTTCGAGGCCCGCGTCCACCAGAACATCAAGTCCAACTTCCTGATGTCTCCGCCGCTCGTCGTCGCCTTTGCGCTGGCTGGCCGCGTGAACATGGACATGTCCACCGATCCGATCGGCCAGGACCAGGACGGCAACGATGTCTACCTCAAGGATCTGTGGCCCTCGCTGCAGGAAATCCGCGATGAGATGTCGGCCGCCCTCAAACCGGAAGTCTTCAAGGAGCTCTACAGCGACTTCACCGGCCAGAATCCAAAGTGGAATGAAATCCCTTCCTCCGTGGGCAATGTCTACGAATGGGATCGCGACTCCACCTACATCCAGGAGCCGCCGTTCTTCACCGACTTCGGCCTCGAGCCCGGCACGATCACTGAAATCAAGGGTGCTCGTCCCCTCGGCGTGTTTGGCAACTCCGTCACCACCGACCACATCTCACCGGCCGGGGCCATCAAGAAGGACTCCCCGGCGGGTCGCTTCCTGACCGAGAATGGAGTCGATTTTGTCGACTTCAATTCTTACGGATCCCGCCGCGGTAACGACCGCATCATGACGCGGGGCACCTTCGCCAATGTTCGCATCAAGAACCTCATGGTGGCGCCCAAGGAAGGCGGCTACACGCTGCTGCAACCTGAAGGCACCGAGATGTCGATCTTCGATGCCGCCGCCGCCTACAAGGAGCGGGGCACGCCTCTCGTCGTGATCGCTGGTCAGGAATACGGCACCGGGTCCTCCCGCGACTGGGCTGCCAAGGGCACCAATCTACTCGGCGTGAAGGCCGTGGTCGCAGAGTCCTTCGAACGGATTCACCGCAGCAACCTCGTCGGCATGGGCGTCCTGCCTCTGCAGTTCAAGGACGGCGACAGTGCGAAGTCGCTCGGGCTTGATGGCTCGGAAACTTACGACGTGCTGGGTCTGACCCCGGATGTGAAACCTCAACAGGACCTGACCCTCCGGGTGACCCGGGCCAACGGCGAAAGCCAAGACGTGGTCGTAGCCTGTCGAATCGACACGCCTATCGAGGTGGATTACTACCAACACGGTGGTATCCTCTCCTACGTCCTCCGCCAAATCATCGCGCAGAGCTAACGTTCCAAACGACCGGTGAACTTATAATGAGTTCGCCGGTCTTTGTTTTTACAGTGACTGAAACTCCTTCAACTCAGTTCTTGGTAAACCCGGATTCCGATCCGGTGGCGATTCGCGTGGAGGGGAAGGCCAACTTCAAGAACTCGGCGACCATTAAGGATTTCATCGAGCGCATGCTCAAACAGGGGAAGCGGAGCCTGGTGATGGACTTTGAAGCCTGCACCGGGATGGACAGCACCTTTCTGGGCGTGATCGCGGGCGCGGCACTCCAGCTGCGAAAGTGCGAACCTCGCGGATCGTTAGTGCTCACGCACCTGAATGAGCGCAACGACGAGCTCGTGCACAATCTGGGCCTCAACCGCCTGCTTACGGTCGACAACGGCCAGTCGGTTTCCGCCGAAGATACCGCTTTTCTCCAACACACGTTGGTGTCCGACGAGATTGCGGCGGCGCGCCAGGTGCTGGAAGCCCACCGCAATTTGGTGGAGGCCGACGATCATAACGCCGCGAAATTCCGCGACGTGATGGACTACTGCCGGCAGCAGATCGACGGTTCCTGAAATCAGATCGTTGGCACCGTCGAGACGATCACCGATAGGTTCATCAGGGGAGGGGAACTCAGTGTCCCCGTGAAGCTGCCGGCGATAGGGGGGGCATCTTCAGGATGGCGGGTCACCGCAACGGCGATGTGATCCTGTCCCACTACGATGCCACTGGTATTGTCGAAACCCTTCCAGCCGGCCCCGGGTAGATACACCTCGGCCCAGGCGTGGGTGGAACCGTGGCCTTGCACCGTTTCGGGGCAGTGCAGGTAGCCGCTGACAAATCGAGCGGGCAGGCCGAAGTAGCGACAAGCCTCGATGAACAACGTCGCGAAATCCCGACAGGAACCCTGACGGGTGGTGAGGGTTTCTGCCGGACGCTGCACCCCCGGTTCCTCGCGCATCACGTAGGTGAAGTTCTGCACGATCTCCTTGTTGATCCGATCGAGGAGCACGTAGGTCTCGATGGTCTGCCCGGGTTGCCAAAACGTTTGGAGCCAGTCGCGCACCATGGGGCTGCTATCGGGAAATGACAGGGTTTGGAAAGGGATCAGGTCCACCCGTTCGGAGGGCTCGAAATAGAACGGGAACATCACCGCCTTCTCGTCGACGAGAAAGTCCAGTGGTTCGGTCTCGAAGTTGGTGAGCTCCACGTCGCTGGTAATATCCAGTAAGGTGGTAGGCTCCGAAAACGTCACGGTCGCGACGGAGTTTCCGTAGATATCGCGCTGCCACTTGATGGTGTGAGCCGGCGTAATCGCCAGGGCGGTGGACTCCAGTTTGATGTCATAGCCCGAGCGGGGCCGGATCATCAATTTATGCGGCAGGAGGCTTACGGGTTCCGGGTAGGTATAGGTGGTGCGGTGCTGAATACGGATGCGTTTCATGCCAATGACAGGATCGCGCGGACTTAGAATCAGCGGCCCTCGAAAGTAAAGCATGGGGCGGCTGAATTTTCATGGTCCACAGATAGATTGGTATTGTGACAAAATGAGGTTTGCCAGTCCGGGGTGGGGCCGCCCATCTGCGAATAATGTCAGTGGAAGTGGACAGTCCTACCGCCACGGCCCAGCGGGATCGTCGCAACTACTTCGTCTTCTTATTCGAAGGTGGGTTCTTTGTGTTCGGGATGGGTTTCGTGAACGTGCAGAGTCTGCTGCCGGCCCTGATTATTGAGGAGGGGGGGCCGAGCTGGGTGGCGGCTTACATGCCCACGATCATGGTGATCGGCATGTTCAGTATTCCGATGCTGAACGCCACGTGGGTGGACAAGCTGGTGCGGCTGAAGCCCTATGTGGCGCTCACCGGTTTGTTTCAGCGATTGGCTTACTTGTTGGTGGGACTGTTGCTCTTGTTCGGTGGCTTAACCGGCGATGCGGTGTGGATGACGTTGGCGGCAGCCCCGCTGCTGTCGGGAATCTTGGGCGGACTCGGGTTTGCCGCTTGGCAACGCCTTTTCATGAAGTCAGTGCCCTCGGCCAAGCGGGCTTCTAATTTGGCTTACCGGTTTTTGTTTGGCGGCATCACCGGGTTGATTGCCGGAGCGGTGATCGAGGAAGTGCTCTCCGCGTATCCGGGCGTGAAGGGCTATGGTATCCTGCATTTATGCGCCGTTGTGTTCTTCATGCTCTCTTGGGGGCTTTTGTTTGTAGTGGCGGAAAAACCCGACGCGCCTCCCGAGGATTTAGAG
>CAKZMS010000305.1 GCA_937128785.1 uncultured Opitutaceae bacterium
GACGAAGTTCCTCCGGTTTACGTATCCAGCGCCGCGACAGCCGCCACCGCTGTCGTGAACAGGGGGCCGACGGAGGGCCAGGGGTCTGGCGGCAGGACGGCTTCGGCGGCTTTGAGGGCACCGAGGATGTGGTCGGGTTTTTTGACGCCAACAATCGGGCTCGTGATGGCGGGGTGGGTGAGGGTCCACCGAATGGCGAGCTGGGCGATGGTCAGATCCAGATCGGCGGCCATGGCTTTGGCTTTGTCGACGGCCTCGGTGATGATCCGCAGACCTTCGCCATGAAACATGGGACCGGAAGCGCGCGCCCCGTCGATTACGGATCCGGCGGTGTAGCGGCCACCCAGGAGTCCGCGGAAGAGGGGCGAGTAGTTGATCACGCCGATGTTGTGGCGCAGGCAGTAGGGGAGTTCGCGCTGTTCGATGCCGCGGTGCAGCAGGTTGTAGTGGGGCTGCAGACTGCTGACCTCGAAATGGGCGCGGTAGAGTTCCATCTGCTCGGGGTTCATGTTGCTGACGCCAAACCAGCGGACCTTGCCTTCAGACTTTAACTTGGCGAAAGCCCGGGCGACTTCATCGGGGCGGGTGATCGGGTCCCACCCGTGGATCTGATAGAGATCGATGTGGTCGGTTTGCAGCCGACGGAGGGAGGCTTCGCAGGCGCTGATGATGTAGTCGTAGGTCGTGTCCGCGAAGCGCGCATCGGGGTCGGTGAAATTCCAATAGAATTTTGTGGCGATGATGAATTTGTCGCGGAGATTTTCCCGGTGCATCAACGCGCCGAGCTGTTCCTCGGCGTAGCCGTTGCCGTAGGCGTCGGCGGTATCGAGGAAATTGATACCAGAATCAACCGCCGCATGGATCGATTGCTCCCAGGGCTTGATGTCGATGTCGCCCCAGAACGCGGGACTGAGTTGCCAGCAGCCGAAGCACAGGCGGGATACGTTGAGATCGGTGTTTCCGAGACGGGTGGTATTCATGACAAATATGTTGGCAACAGGTTGAGGATCATTGGAGAGGAAGACGATGCCGAACCGACTGATCGGGCGATTCAACGTCCGCTGATTTTGGTGAATATTCAGCGGGAATTCGCTCGTGTCATCGGTCTGATTCTCCTGAAGGTTCCGTCTTCTTCCTACTCTGAAAACTACCGATCATGAAGACATTTCCTGCTGATTTCGCCTGGGGCACCGCCACGGCCAGTTATCAAATCGAAGGCGCTTGGAACGAGGGCGGGAAAGGCCCCTCCATCTGGGACGCATTCACGCAGACCCCCGGTAAAATCGCCGAAGGCCACAACGGCAACGTGACGTGCAACCACTATCATCTTCTCGAACGGGACGTGGAGATGATGGCGGCGATGGGCTTGAAGGCCTATCGATTTTCCATCGCGTGGTCGCGCATCATGCCGACGGGGCGGGGCGAAGTGAACGAGGAGGGGATCGCATTCTATTCCCGCCTGTTGGACCTGTTGGCGAAACACGACATCACCCCTTGGGTGACCCTGTATCATTGGGACCTGCCGCTGGCGTTGCAGATGGAGCTCGACGGTTGGCTCAACCCGGATCTGGCCGATCATTTCGCGGCTTACGCCCGGGTCTGTTTTGAGCGTTTTGGTGATCGGGTGCGGCACTGGATCACGTTTAACGAACCGTGGGTGATCGCCATCATGGGTCACAGCAATGGCGTGATGGCGCCGGGGCGCACTTCCAATACGGAGCCCTATCTGGTGGCGCACCAGCTCCTGCGTTCGCATGGCAAGGCGGTGGCGGTTTACCGTCAGGAATTTCAGGAGGCTCAAAGCGGCCAAATTGGCATCACTAACAATTGCGACTGGCGGGAGCCCAAGACCGATTCAGCGGTGGACCGGGAAGCTGCCCAGCGCGCGCTGGAGTTCTTCCTCGGTTGGTTTGCCGACCCGATTTACTTGGGTGATTACCCGGCGGTGATGCGGGAACGTTTGGGGGAGCGGTTGCCGCAGTTTTCCGATGAGGACAAGGCGTTGCTCGCCGGCTCCAGTGACTTCTTCGGGCTCAATCACTACTCCACGCTCTATGCGGAAGACAAATCGGCGGACGAGATGGGCCAGCAGAATCCCTACGGTAATGGTGGCATCTCGGAGGATCAGGACGTGGAACTTTCCTACGATCCCAGCTGGAGCAAAACGAGCATGGGATGGTCGGTGGTGCCATGGGGTTGTAAGAAACTTCTCCAATGGATTGATCAGCGCTATGGCCGCCCGCCGATTGTCATCACCGAAAACGGCTGTGCGCTCGAAGACGAATTGGTCGACGGCAAAGTCCATGACGCGGATCGCGTCGAGTTTATCCAGACTTACCTCGCGGCCTGCCACGAGGCGATCGAGTCGGGTGTCGATCTGCGCGGCTACTTTGTCTGGTCGTTCATGGATAACTTTGAGTGGGCCTGCGGCTTCACCAAACGCTTTGGTATTCATTACACCGATTATGAAACCGGCGATCGTCACCCCAAAGACTCCGCCGCGGCCTACGCCAAGATCATCGCCGAAAACGGCGTGGAGTGATATCCGTAGCGCCGTGCTTCAGCCGGCGCCGAAAAGTGCGGCTGAAGCACGGCATTACCTTAGTTACCCATCCCCAACCCCGTCATCATGAGTAGCCTCACCCCCAAAATCCCCACCCGAGAATGCGTTTCCTACGGCCTGGGGGATGCCGCCACCAACTTTGTGTGGGGCACGCTCATGGTGTTCCTTAACTACTTCTACACCGATGTCTACGGGCTGGATCCCGCGGTAGTGGGCACCCTCATGCTGGTGTGCCGCTTTGGTGACGGGATCACGGATGTGTTGATGGGCGTCATCGCGGACCGCTGTAATT
>CAKZMS010000306.1 GCA_937128785.1 uncultured Opitutaceae bacterium
AGTCAACCGGACCACCATAGATCGCGCCATCGATGACACCCGTCGACATGCCGATGTAAAGCTCCTGGGCCGGCAGGTAGACGGGAACGGCGCCGATTTCCACGCCATCGAGCGCCGCCACCAGTTCATCGAGCTGGGTGGGCTTCCAAGCCGCAGCCGTCGAATCAATCGCCGGCAGCATTACTGCGTCCTGACCATTCATCAAGGCCTCGCGCAGCGCTTTGTTGTAGCTCGCCGCGTCGGGACGTTTGATGGCCTGCAGCCGCCGGCAAACCGGCTGTTTTACCCAACCGCGCCGAAAGGGCGCTTCCCCGGGTTTCTCCGCGGGGGAAACCGAGGCCGGCATGTCCGCACGGGTGTAGAGGGGTTGCAAAGCGGTGCCCTCGGGGGTCCGAGTGACCAATCGCTTGTTAAAGTCGGCACCCTTGAGATCTTTTTCTACCTGCGCCCGCCAAGCGGCGAGGGCAGATTCCAAGGAGGCGGTGGAAGTGGAGGCGTTGTTTTCTTGGCCCATAATTGCGGGTTCGTTGGGACCACCTTAGCGACAGCCCTGCCCCCGCGCTCCGCAGATTTTGCCGTAACATCTGCGCCTCATCACATTCCGAAAACAGCTTTGGCCAAACCATGCCCACCCAAACGCAATCCATGCCGAGTCGGGAAAGCAAAATGTGGGCACACTGCGCCCCGTTCAAACCCACTTAACTTATGATCAACCAAATCGATCACCTCGGCATCGCCGTCAAAGACCTGGAAACCGCGGTAGCCTACTACGAAAACGGACTTGGCCTCCGCTGCGAACACCGGGAAGAGGTTCCTTCGCAGAAGGTGCGCACCGCATTTTTTGATGTGGGGGGCGTTCATCTCGAATTGCTCGAGCCCACTTCCCCGGAAAGTCCCATCGCCAAGTTTCTCGAAAAGAACGGCGAAGGCATTCACCACATCGCGTTCGCCACGGACAACGTGGAGAACCAACTCGCCTCGGCCTCGGAGAATGGCATCCGCCTCATTCATGATAAGCCCTTCCCCGGAGCCGGAAACAAAATGGTCGCATTTCTCCATCCGAAATCGACCCATGGCGTGTTGACCGAGTTCTGCGCGCCTGTCGCCCCGACCGCCGGAGACTGAATCGACGCCCTGCGACGATTCCCTGAATTTCGAACCCACCTATGACAATTGATCCCGTCCTCCTCAAACGCCTCGAAGAATCCCGCCAAACCGCCGCTCTCGGCGGCGGCGCCGCCAAGATAGCCAAACGCCACGAACGCGGGCTGCATACGGCCCGAGAGCGCCTGACCGAACTTTTTGAACCCGGCACGTTCATGGAGTTCGGCAAACACGCCCAACACGCCTGCACCCAGTTCGGCATGGAAAAGAAATCCATGCCCGGCGACGGCGTGGGCACCGGCGTCGGCTACATCGACGGTCGGCCGGTCGCCGCGTTCAGCCAGGACTTCACGGTCGGTGGCGGCGCTCTCGGGCGCATCCACGCCAAAAAGATCTGCGACCTCATGGAATACGCCGGCCAAGCCGGGATGCCCGTGCTCGGTCTCAATGATTCCGGCGGCGCCCGCATCCAAGAGGGCGAGGAATCGCTCTCCGGTTACGGCCAGGTGTTCTTCAAGAACGTGCTGCTCTCCGGCGTGGTGCCGCAGGTCTCGATCATCGCCGGCCCGTGTGCCGGTGGTGCCGCCTACTCCCCCGCCTTGACCGACTTCATCATCATGACCCGCAACAACGCCCAGATGTTCATCTGCGGCCCCGAGGTCATCAAGGCGTCGACCGGTCAGGTCACCACCATGGAGGAAATCGGTAGCGCCGACGCCCACGCCGCCATCAGTGGCAACGTCCACTTCGTCGCGGAAGACGGTGCCCACGCCACTCAGATCGCGCACAAGCTCTTTTCCTTCCTGCCGTCCAACAACGTCTCGGACCCACCCCACGACACCAACACCAATCTCGTGCTCAATCCCGACCCCGAGATGAACGAGTTGGTGCCGGCCGACCCGAAGGCTCCCCTCGACGCCAAAAAGGTGATCCATCGCCTCGTCGACGACGGCGACTTCCTCGAAGTCCATGAGCATTTTGCCAAGAACATCGTGGTCGGTCTCTGCCGTATCCAGGGCATCGTCACCGGCATCGTCGGCAATCAACCGGCCGTTAAGGCGGGTACACTCGACATCGACGCCTCCGACAAGGCCGCGCGGTTCATTCGCTTCTGCAACATCTTCAACATCCCGCTGCTCACGCTGGTGGATGTTCCCGGCTTCCTGCCGGGCGTCGCCCAGGAACGCGGCGGCATCATCCGCCACGGCGCGAAGATGCTCTTTGCCTACGCGGCTTCCACGGTGCCGAAGATCACCGTCATCATGCGCAAAGCCTACGGCGGGGCCTACCTCGCCATGTGCA
>CAKZMS010000307.1 GCA_937128785.1 uncultured Opitutaceae bacterium
AGAGAAAGTGGTTTACCATGTGGTTGGATACCAAGGGTGTGGGTTTTTCAATACCGCGTTAGCAAATGGACAAGCTGTACAAAGAGCAAAACCTGAAATCGTTCAAGTTGTAGAACATAGTCATCCGAGAACACTTTATATGCAATTTTTGCAAAATAATAATAACCTTAATGGGCGAAGTCATCGTACCAGCCCTGCAGTTTGGAAAGGAACACCAGAAGATGGGGAGTTTATCGGTGGATGTGACGATTTTGTCGACTACTTGAAAGCAGAATACCCTGACGTCAAGTTGAAGTCAGGGGGTTGCAGTATTGTGTAAGATTACTACAATCTATTATCATATTTGAATTTACAAAATAGGAGAAACTTACACTCATTTGTTCTTTTTTTTCGCAGACGCTCTGGCTGCTCTTTCTCGTTCTTTATGACCAAGCTCTTTTACCGCGGGCACAAGCCCGAGCGGCAAGCCGAGCTGGATCTCTTTTGGAAGAATCTGCACACGCCCGTGCTCGGCTCGGAAACGACCTCGGAGTTGGACGCCCCCCAGTGCCGGATCATCGGCTGGATGGCGACCGTCTTTGGCGGATTCATGCTGCTGCTGGCGGTGGTCATTCCCAACGCGATGAGCGGGCGGCTCGCCTTCGTTTTCTGTGCCGCGGTGTTGCTCGGTATTGGCGGACTGCTGCTGCGCTCAGCCCGCCGGGCGGAGCTGCGTCATCGTGAAGCCACGAGTGGCGCGTGATCGCGGGCAGGCGAGCGGAGCGGCAGCCGGAGACCACCTTGTCGCTGGGCTCCAAGGCGGCTACGGGGGGGGCAGCGGAGTAGCTGGACCTACCAACGGGGCCGAGCTGGAGCTCGGCGTTCCCAGGGCGGATCGCTACTGGGTAGCTCATTCGCCGGCCAGTAGACGGGCATGAACCTCTTCCCAAGGTGCCGCATCCTCGGGCTTCGTATTGTAGGCGGCCTGAGCTTCGTCGAGGATCAGACGTTCTGCTGCGGTCGGCCCAATGGAGTCTTCTAACCGCCAAAGTGATTCCCAAATTTCGGACCGGTCTGCAGCTGAGAGCTTGGGTAGTTCTGCGATGATCTCCGATTTGCTCATAGCAGAGAACGTAGAAAACTCGCTAGTCCAAGCAAGCTTACGTCTCAATACGAAGTACCTTAAATTTACTCCCAAATCGATATTGAGTCGAGCCGAGCTGGAGCTCGGCGTTCCCGGACTTAGCAAACGCTTGAACTTGGATGGGCGCGGGCCTCTCATGGGGTTCACCAGTCGGGCGCGGACGGATTTTGGCCGCCGCCTTGATTTGGTCGGTCCTCTTTCCGTGTCCTTCTTATGACCACGCCCTTACCGGTTCTTTGGCGGCTCACCTCGGGCCATCGCCTGCGCTACGGTGTGGCGTTGGGGTGTCTGGTGCTGGCCACGGTGCTGAACTACGGCATTCCGCTGGTGGGGACAGCGGTCATCGATCACGCCTTGGGCGACAAGCCGCTCGCAGAATCTTCGGCACTGATCCGGTGGTTTGTGGATCTCGTAGGTGGCTCGGCCAATCTGCTCGCCCACCTCTGGGTGGCGCCACTCGTGATGGTGGGCCTCAGCGTGGTCGCGGGCGGGTTCAATTACGTGAAGGGATGGTTCAATTCCCTCGCCAGTGACGGTATCGCGCGCGAGCTCAAGAATCGGTTGTATGATCACCTCAATCATCTGCCGGCGAGTTATCATGACCGTGCCGACACGGGGGATCTCGTGCAGCGCTGCACCAGTGATGTGGAAACGCTTCGCGTCTTCCTCGCGACCCAGATCATGGAGATCGCTCAGGCGCTCATGCTCGTGGTCGTGGCGCTTCCGATGCTCTGGTCGCTGAGCCCGCAACTCACCGGCGTCGCCTTTGCCCTGATCGGCCCCATCATCCTCTACGGCTACATCTACTTTCGCCGCGTCAAACATGTCTTCAAGCAGGTCGACGAGGCGGAGGGCGATCTCACCACCGTCGTGCAGGAAAACCTCACCGGGATCCGTGTCGTGCGGGCCTTTGCGCGGCATGATTTCGAAAAGACCAAGTTTGCCGAACCCAACACGCGCTTCCGCGACCGGCATCTTCATCTGCTGCGTTTGATGGCGTGGTATTGGTCGATCAGCGATTTTGTGGCGATGGCTCAGCTGGGACTGGTGCTGCTGGTCGGCGCGCATTGGGTCACGACGGGGGCCGTCACCGTGGGCGTGCTCTTCGCCTTTCTGGCGTTTCTGGGCACGATGTTGTGGCCGGTGCGGCAACTCGGTCGCATCCTCACGGACCTCGGCAAGACGACCGTCGCGCTCACCCGCATCGGTGCGATTCTGGATGTTCCCCGCGAGCCGGAGCCGGATCCCCAGCCGACCGATCTGCCGCGGGTGCTGACCGGCGCCATCGCCGTGCGCGATCTGCGTTTCAAGCATGGCTCGAGCGAGACTCAGGCCCTCAACGGGGTAAGCTTCGACGTAAAGCCCGGCGAGACGTTGGCCATCCTGGGTCCCTCGGGTGCGGGTAAGAGCACGCTGATGCATGTGCTGCTGCGGCTCTACGATTACGAGCAAGGCTCCGTGCAGATGGATGGCCGCGAACTCTCGTCGCTGCCGCGCGGCTGGTTGCGGGATCAGTTTGGCGTGGTCATGCAGGAACCGTTTTTGTTCTCCAAATCACTCCGGGCCAACCTGCGCCTTGGTCGGCGCGACGCGCCCGATCAAGAGATCGAGGACGCGGCCCGCGCGGCGTCGATTCACGACACCATCACGCTCTTCGATCACGGTTACGAAACCCTGGTCGGTGAGCGCGGGGTCACCCTCTCCGGTGGCCAACGTCAACGCCTCGCCATCGCCCGCGCCCTGCTCAAGGACGCGCCACTGCTCATCCTCGACGACGCCCTGAGCGCAGTCGACGCCGAGACGGAGTCGCTCATCGTCAAGGCCCTGCGGACGCGCCGGGGGCACGCCACCACTCTGGTCATTGCCCACCGTCTCGCCACGCTCGCGCCCGCCGATCGCGTGCTCGTGCTGGACGAGGGCCGCATCGTGCAGGTGGGCACCCACGCCGAACTCGCCGCCCAACCCGGCTTCTATCAACGCCTCTGGCGCATCCAAACCGACGTCGAGACCGATTTTGCCGCCGACCTCTCGGCCACCCGCTCGTAGATCGCCCGCCTCTTTCCCGCCATGTCCGCCCACCAACCACCCGAAGACGATTTCAAGGCCAAGCTTGATGCGGGCCTGTGGTGGAAACTGATCCGTCGGGCGTTTCAGAAAAAGGCGATGATCTACCCGCTCATTGTGACCGGGGTGCTCATCGCGGCCTGCGATGTGGGGTTTGCGCTCGTCACGCGTTGGGTGATCGACGGCGTAGTGCGCGACGGTGGCGACGCGTCGTTCACGGCTTATATCGGCGTCTACCTCGCGCTCGCGCTTGGCCTGAGCGCGGGGGTGTGG
>CAKZMS010000308.1 GCA_937128785.1 uncultured Opitutaceae bacterium
GCCCGTGCGTGAATGGCCGCTGGCGGCCGCCTGGGTAGCCGGCACGCCGGATGAAGCCAGTGGCTACGCTTCCGGATTCGTGGAAATCCTCAACCAGGACGAGTCCCTTGGCCCGTTGTTCGATGACGCGGCCCTGACCAGCCTGGTCCGCAATCCGGCGACGGGACTGCTGAACATGGAGATTCAACTTCCCATCACCCCCAAGGAGTAACGGACCGTGAATTTACAAGGACTTCTCTCATTCATCAAAAAGCACCCACTGGGGGTGGGGTGCGCCGCCGTCGCCGTCATCCTGGGAGTTTTGACCGTGGTGCGCGGAGGCAGTGTTTCCGAGCTGGAAACGCAGTTGCTGGAACGCACCGATCAAGGTGACCGCCTGAAGAACAACCTGCGGTATTCAGCCCAATTGGATGAGCATGCCGCCACCATGGCTGAAGCCGTGCGGACGATTGAGTCGAAGGCCATCAACCCGGGCGCCCTGGCGACCAACCTCCAGTTCTTCTATCGATTGGAGCAGGAGTTTGGTCTGACCTTGGTGGACATCCGCCAGGGAGTAGTCGCCGAAAGCAAAGAACCGCGGGAGTATCTGAGTGTCCCTTACGTGGTGGCGGTTCAAGGCACCTATCTGCAACTGCTCGATTTTCTCCAACGCCTGGAACAGGGCGACCGCATCGTGCAGTTCGCCACCGCCAATTTCTCGCCCGCCCGCGGCGCGGCCGCCCAGAGCGTCGACCCGACGGATCCGCTCATCGTGCTCACCCTTGATCTCTTTCTGCTCGGAAAATCATGAAGCTCCTCATCATACGTTCGTTTTTGAGTGTGCTCGCCTTGGCGGGTTCGGTGGCCGTGCTCCATGCTCAACGCTCGGACATCCTGCCGCCCCAGCGACGCGAGCCAGTGGTGGCGGACGCCCAGAACTTCATTACCCCGCCGGAGCAACCGGTGGTGGACGAAAGCCTGAACAACCCGTTTTTCCCGAACAGCCTCAAGCCCAAGGATGACCTGCTCACCGCGCCCATCCCGCAAGATACCGAGGCCCCGGTGCAGGCGGCTCCGGCCAGCGTTTATGAGCTGCTCGAGACCATCGCTCCGCAGATCAACCCCACCGGCTCCGTGAGCCTGGGAGGACAGCCCTTGCTGCTCTTCGGGCAGAAGAAAGTCCGCGTGGGTGACGAACTCCCCATCATTTTCGACGGCGAGCGCTACACGCTCGTTATCAGCCGTATCGAAACCTCCAGTTTCACCCTTCGCCTCGGCGCTGCCGAGGTCACCCGTCCGATTAAATCAAATTCATCGCCATGAGGACCTCCATCATTGCTTTCTCCCTGACCGCCGCTGTCGTGGTGGCGCCACTTAACGCCCAAGTCGAAGGAAGCCCCACCGCTCCTTTGGGCGAGACGCCGACGGAAATGCCCACCGCACCCGTCGCGCCAATCGACGAGCCGATGCCACCGGCCGAACCGGAAGAGCCCAGCGTGGTGATCGCCGACGTCGACACCGCTTCCTCCATGGCCCGGGGGTCCGACACCCTGTCCGTCGATTTCCCGGATGAGGAGATTCGCAACATCCTGCGCAACGTGGCCGACCTCTTTGAGCTCAACCTCGTCATCCCCGACACGCTGCAGGGCAACACGTCGATCAAGCTGCGCGATGTCACGTGGCGCCAGATCTTCGAAGTCGTCCTCGGACCCGTCGGCTACACCTTCGTCGAGGAGGGCAACATCATCAAAATCGTCAGCCAGGAATCCCTCCTGCAGGAACCGGTCACGACGGATGTGTTCATCATCAATTACGCGCTGGCCGAGGACATCCGCGGCTCGGTCGAACCGCTGATCGAAGCCGCCGTGGGTGGCCGGATCGTGGTCAATACCCGCAGTAACGCCCTGGTCGTTACCGAACGCCCCTCGCGTCTGAGTAAAATTCGTCCCATCATCGAGGCGCTCGATAAGGCCACGGATCAGGTGATGATTGAATCCAAGTTCGTTGAGGTCACCGACCGCAACGTGAAAGACATCGGCGTCAACTGGGCTTCCCTCTCCGGCTACGAACTCTCGGCCGGTCCGGGCGTGCGGCAGTATGAATCCACCTCCGGCAACACCTACAACAACGACTCGCTCAATGAGATCGTGAATGGTTCCGGTCGCCTGGGTGAACGCGTTTCGGAAAACGAGAACATCGCCGATCGGACCAACTCATCCGACACGGGCCTGTCTTCCTCCGTCACCAACGCCAACGGGGTGACCACCTCCCAGAGCGAGAGCTCGTTGGCCTCCTCGATCGCCAACTCCATTTCGGACACCAACACGATCACCGACACGATCACCGACTCCAGCGAGATCAGCAATACGCTCACGCAGCTGAACAACCTCGTTGGCTTGGGTAGCACCACCCGGGCGGATTCGGCGGTCTTCTCGGCGGCCCAGTTCAACGTCGTGCTCAGTGCGCTCCAGCAACAGAACGATACCAAGTTGGTTTCGAACCCGACGGTCGTGACCCTCAATAACACCGAGGCCCAGATCAATGTTGGTTCCGAGTATCCGATTCCCAATTACACCTACAACGCGGAACGCGGCACCTTCGAGGTCAGCGGTTTCGAATACCGTCCGGTGGGTATCATCCTCAAGGTCACCCCGCAGGTGAATGCCCAGGGGTTCATCAAACTGAACGTCGAGCCCGAAGTCAGCAGCCAGAACGGCTTCACCAGTTTTGGCGGAGCCGGCGGCGCGGAGATTCCGATTATCGCCACCCGCAAAGCGCTCACTCAGGTTTCGCTGCGTGACGGCTACACCATGGGCATCGGCGGCCTGGTCGAAACCGATGCGCTGAATGGTGAAACCAGTGTGCCCGTGCTCGGCAAGATTCCGGGACTCGGCCGCTTGTTCCGCTCCGAGAGTGTCAACGAGACCAAGCGCAACCTGCTGATCTTCATCACCGCCAAAACCGTTTCCGCGGATGGCGCACCGATCGAAGAAACCTTCGATCCCCGCCTGATCCGCAATATGAACATGCGGCGCAGCGATCTCCCGGGTTATCGGGAGACCGACAAAGACCCCTTCCTCCCTGAAGTCACCGAAGACGCTTCCGCCGAGTGACAATGAACCCACTTAACCAAAAGGGGATATCATCATGAAATCGGGAAACCCAATCTTAAGAGCAATCGCGCTCGCCGGCCTCCTCCTGGCCTCGCCGCTGCTCACTCAAGCGCAGGAGTCGCCGGTCATCCGGGTGGACGTCACTTCGATCGGCGTCAGCACTGGAAGTATTGCATCAGTTTCTGTCGGTGCAGCTGGGGCCGGCTATACTGCCCCATCCATTAGTTTCACCGGTGGTGGTGGATCTGGTGCGGCGGCAACCGTCAACATTACAGGTGGAGTCACAGGCATCACCGTGGGCAGTGGAGGCGCCGGTTATACAAGTGCTCCTACGGTCACGATCAGCGGCGGTGGCGGAACTGGAGCGA
>CAKZMS010000309.1 GCA_937128785.1 uncultured Opitutaceae bacterium
GTTGCGGGAAGCCCTCGCCGACCACTTCAAGCGCGACGCCTACCTGCACTGTCGCACGATGGGTGAACTCGTCCGCGAAAACCTGGAAACGATCCGCCTCAACGCCGCCACCGCCCCCCGGGGCACGATGACGCCGTTCTCGGTGTAGAGGATACCAGCTTACGCTTCCGCCATCGCCTTGAACTCGCTGGCGACGGCTTGGAGGGACGCCTTGGCGTCGCCGTAGAGCATGCGGGTGTTTTCCAGCAGGAAGAGTTGGTTTTCGATGCCGGAGAAGCCTGCGCCCTTGCCGCGCTTGAGACAGATGACGGTGCGCGCCTCATGGGCGTTGATGATGGGCATGCCGTAAATCGGGGAGCTCTTATCGCGGGCGGCCGCGGGATTCACCACGTCGTTGGCGCCGATCACGATCGCGACGTCCATCATGGGCATTTGCGGATTCACCGAATCCATCTCCACGAGTTGTTCGTAGGGCACGTTGGCTTCGGCGAGGAGCACGTTCATGTGACCCGGCATACGACCGGCCACGGGATGGATGGCAAAGCGCACTTCGGCGCCGTTGTTTTCCAACATCTCGGCGAGTTCACGCACGACGTGTTGGGCTTGGGAAACGGCCATGCCGTAACCGGGCACGACCACCACTTCACGAGCAGCTTCGAGCACGGCGAAAGTGTCTTCGGCGGAGATGGGTTTCAGCTCACCTTGGATCTGACCCTCGCTGCTGCCCGCCGCGGTGGTGGCATCGGAGCCGAAGCCGGAGAACAGCACGTTGGCCAGCGACCGGTTCATGGCCTTACACATGATGATGGTGAGGATGACGCCACTGGTGCCGACCAAACAGCCCGCCACGATCAACACGTTGTTGAGGATCACAAAACCGGCGGCACAGGCGGCCAAGCCGGACAAGCTGTTGAGCATGGAAATGACCACCGGCATATCGCCGCCGCCGATCGGCATGACCAGGGTGATGCCGAGGATGAAGGCGATCGCCAGCAGCGCGTAAAACGCGTTGGGACCCATGGCGCCGGCACCGCCGTTGATCACAAAGAGCACGCCGGCGGCCGCGAGGCCGAGGACCAGGGCGCCGTTGACGATTTGTTGGCCTCCGAAGAGCACGGGTTTGCCGGACAATTTGCCCGAGAGTTTGCCGAACGCGTAGAGCGATCCGGTAAAGGTGATGCCGCCGATGAACACGGCCAACACGATGACAGTGCCGGTGAAGGTGGAGAGGGTATCGCCCGGTTTGGCGTATTCGGCCCAGCCGACGAGCAGCGAGGCGAGGCCGCCGAAGCCGTTGAGCAGGGCGACCATCTCGGGCATCGAGGTCATCTTGATCAGACGGGCGCAGGCCAGGCCGATGGCGCCACCGATGCCGAGACCGACGAGGATCCACTGGAAGGTGACGACCTGTTGGTCGATCAGCGTGACGACGACGGCCAGCAGCATGCCGCCCGAGGACAGCATGTTGCCGCGACGCGCGGTGGACTGACGGCCGAGCATCTTCAGGCCGAAGATGAACAGAATCGACGCGACGATGTAGGCGAAGTTGATGAGCGTTTCGGTATTCATCAGGCGTCGCCTCCTTTCTTGCCGCTGTCCTTTTTCTTGAACATGCCGAGCATCCGGTCGGTCACGAGGTAACCGCCGATGACGTTGATCGTGGCGAGGGCGACCGCGGTCGTGCCGAGGACGGTGGTGAGGGTGGAACCGTCATCCGCTCCCGCGGCCAGTAGCGCGCCCACAATCGTGATGCCGGAGATCGCGTTGGATCCCGACATGAGCGGCGTGTGCAATTGGGAGGGCACCTTCGCGATCAGCTCAAAGCCCAGAAAGGCCGCGAGCACGAAGATGAAGAGAAGTAGCATCAATTCCATGGCGCAAAAGAGAGGGGTTAGCTGGCGGCGGCGTCGGCGGCGAAGCGTTCGTGGACGATGGCCCCATTGTGGGTAATGAGGGAGCCCTGCATGATCTCGTCGTCGCGATCGAGTTTGAGGGTCTTGCCCTCTTCATCCCAGAAGTGGGTGATCCAGGCGGCGAAGTTGGCGGCGAGCACCTGGGTGGCGTGCGTGGCCACGGTGCACTCAAGTGACGTATGGCCGAGAATCGTAACACCGTTGGCGGTGACGATATCCTCACCAGCGACCGCGCCTTCGACGTTGCCTCCGGTCTCGAGGGCCATGTCGACGATGACGCTACCTGCTTTCATGCCGGCGACCATGTCCTTGGTCACGAGGGTGGGGGCTTTGCGACCAAACACCTTGGCGGTGGTGATCACGATATCGGACTGAGCGCAGACCTTGGCCATGCCGGCCTGCTGCTTGGCGATCTGCTCGGGCGTGAGTTGCTTGGCGTAACCGCCGGCGGTTTGGCCGGTATCACCCAGGTCGATCTTCACGAAGCGGGCTCCGAGTGACTTCACCTGCTCCTCCACGACGGGTCGGGTATCAAAGGCTTCGATCCGGGCGCCCATGCGTTTGGCGGTGGCGATGGCCTGCAGACCGGCGACGCCGGCTCCGATCACAAACACGCGGCACGGCATGATGGTGCCCGCCGGGGTCATCATCATCGGCAGGGCGCTGCGCACCCGGGCGGCGGCCTGCACGACGGCGGCGTAGCCCGCGAGACTGGCTTGCGAGCTGAGTGCATCCATTTTTTGGGCGAGCGTGGTCCGGGGAATCATCTCGAGGCTGACCGCGCTGACCTTCGCTTCGGCGAATTTGGCGAGCAGGTCCTTCTCGTTGAATGGGTCGAGGAAGCTAAGATGCAAGGCGCCGGGTTTGAGCGCGGCGACGTCGGCATCGGACGGTTTACGGACGCGCAGCACCAGATCAGCGGCGGCGAGAGCAGCGGCCGGATCGGCGACGATCTCGACGCCGGCATCCTGATAGGCCTGGTCGGCGTAGCGACTGGCGGAGCCGAGTCCGCTTTGAGCTTGGACGGTGAGCCCGAGTTTTATCAGCGCGGCAGCCGTGGTCGGAGTGAGCGCGGCGCGCATCTCACCGGGAGAGGTTTCAGCAGGGACGTAGCAAATCATGGCACGTAGATAGGAAGGCCGTGGGTTTGGCGGAAACCGATCACAGTTCGCTGGGTCCCGAATAACAATCCCGGACATTGGGCGTTTTTTGTGGTTTTGCATCCCAGCCGACAGCCCAATGTTCGTATTACGAACATTGCGGCGCCGGGCCGGGCCGGTTTTTGGGCCGGTTTACTGGCCGAGGGCTTGCTCCAGCACCGGGAAGAAGTTCTCCGGATGGAGGTCGGTCAGGATGACTTTGGCGCCCGCGGCGCGGAGGGCGTCGGTGCGGGCACCGGTGCCGAGGAAAGGAATGCCGAGCGACTGGGTGGCGCGATAGTCCCACGTGCCGTCACCGACGTAGACGGTCTCGCTGAGTTCGCGGCCCGCGCGTTCGGCGGCGAGGGCGATGGTGGTGGCGCGGGTGGGGCGGTCGGAACTGGTGGCGAGAGGCACGCCTTGGTAGGGGATGCCCACCAGGTCGAGTTTGAGCGTGATCGACTTCGTCCAGTCGCCCGTGGCGATGGCGCGATCGTAACCGCGCCGGTCGAGTTCTTGCAGCAACTCAATGGCGCCCTCGGTGGGGCAGAAGACGTTGGGATCCTGGGCGATTTTTTGAGCGAGAATCTCGGCGTAAGTTGTGGCTACGGACTGAATCAGTGGTTGGGGATCGGCCTCACCCGCCTCAGTCAGAGCGGCGTGGATCACAGAGTGGGCGGTCACATCGTTGAGACGCTCGAAGAGGGTCAGATCGAGTGCGGTGCCGGTCACGTCTTGGTAGGCTTGGCCGAAGGCGTGCCAGTCGTTGGACTCGCCGCCAACCAGGGTCCCGTCGACGTCAAAGATGATAAGCGGGAGGGCGTTGCTCATGAGTTTTCGGGCGGCGCGGTATCCGCCGCGAAGTCGCCTTTGGTGGCGCAGTTGATCCAAGCGGAAGCGCCGGCGACGTAGTGCTCCTTCTTCCAGATGGGCACACGGGCTTTGAGCTCATCGATGATGAAACGGCAGGCGTCGAAGGCCGGCCCGCGGTGGGCGGCGGCGACACCGACCCATACGGCCATCTCGCCAATTTGCAGATGTCCGACCCGGTGGACGGCGGCAGCGGCGAGGAGCTCGAATTTCTCGGTGGCCTCGGCCATGATGCGGTTGCCCTCGGTTTCGGCGAGTTGGGCATAAGCCTCGTATTCGAGGGAGGCGACCGCTTGTCCCTCGTTGTGGTCGCGGACCCAGCCTTCGAAGGTCGCGCAGGCCCCGGCCGCGGGGTGCTGCAGCACGTCAGCCTGGGACTGAGGCTGGATGGGTTCGGCAGAGATTCGAAACGCCATGGATCTAGCCACCAGCTACGGGTGGAATGAACACCAGCTCATCTCCATCCTCGACCGGAGCCGGCCAGGGCTGGAACTCGCCATTGATGGCCACTCTCAGACGATCAACCGGCAGGGTGAAACCATGCGTTTTTTGCAGGTCTTCGTAGAGGGCGGCGGCGTCATTCGATTCGGTCGAAAGCGTTTCATTCGATTCGCCGCGCTGCTCCCGGAGGATGGCGAAATATTGGATGTGCAGAGTTTTCAAGATTCGTATTCGGCGGCGGGGTCGATTTCCGCTGCTTGGTAGTCTGATTTACCACCGGTTTTGGTGATGAGGCGGGTTTCACAGATCACGATGTCGTGGGAAACCGCCTTGCCCATGTCATAGAGGGTCAACCCCGCGACGGTTGCTCCAGTCAAGGCTTCCATTTCGACTCCGGTTTTGGCGGCCACCGCGACCCGGCAATGCACCTCCACTTCGAGGGAGCCGTCGGCCGCCAGGGCGCGCGGGTGAACCTCGATTTTGCAGTCCTCCATGGGCAGCGGATGGCAGAGCGGGATGAGGTCGCTCGTGCGCTTGGCGGCCATCACCCCGGCGAGACTGGCGGTCTGAAAGATGGGGCCTTTTTTGCCGACGATTTCGTGGCCGTCCAAAAGCCGGGCCAATTCCGGAGGCAATTTTACGATGGTGACCGCGTGAGCTGTGCGGCGCGTGATTGCTTTTCCGCCGACGTCGACCATCTGCGGCCGGTTTTTGTCATCCAAGTGCGAGAGCATGTTTCGATTTTGGATTTTTGAATCTCGATTTACGAATGAAAAGACTCAGACCCAGCGCCAGAATCGGGCGGCGGTGCCGGCGGCGAAATCGGTCTGGTCGGCAGGGAGTTCGATGAAGCCGTCGGTCTCCAACAGGCCGCCCAGGTCCCCGGAAGTATTAAAGGGGGCGGGAGCGGCTTGCCGGTTACCCAGGTCGTCGGTGCGCAACTGCACGGGCAGCATGAACGCCAAGGGTTTCCCGAACCGGAAAGGTTGGGCCAAGGCAACGGTCTCGGATGCGGCCGGTATCGCACCGGCCATCCGGGCCAACGCGGGCAGCACATAGCGGTGCAGGCACGTGTAGGTGGAAACGGGGTTCCCGGGCAGGGCAAATACCGCCGTGCGGCGGGGGGGGGTGCCCAACCACATGGGCTTGCCCGGGCCCTGCCCGATGCCCCGGCGGGGTTCC
>CAKZMS010000310.1 GCA_937128785.1 uncultured Opitutaceae bacterium
CGCTGGTGGCCGAGTTCGGCGCACCGGCGATCAAGGACTGGGCCCGCGACATGGGACAGGACCTGTTCACCGGCTCCACGGGCCGGGTGTTTCCCGACGCGATGAAGGCATCGCCGCTGTTGCGGGCCTGGCTGGCGCGGCTTGATGGCATGGACGTGGCGCGCCAGGTGCTGTGGCGCTGGACCGGCTACAACATGATCTTCTACCTGGCCGGCCTGCCGAACATCGACCCGACCCCGATCGCGGCCGCGGATCTGACAGCGAAACTCTGCGCGTGTGCGCCATGAAACCAATCGGCATATCAGCTGATATCGCGAGGATTTCAGCTTCAGGGGCAATCTCGAACCAGTCCGGCGCATCGCTCTCCACCAACAGCAATCCAAGATCATAAGGAGCAACGATCGATGTGCCACCGAGAGGGGCTAGCGGACCGTCTTCACGCTGGGGATGCAGCCGGGTTCCGGTCACCCGCAGTTGGAGGGAACCGTCTTCACCTTTCACGACAATAAAGGTGTCGACCCCCTGCCCCATAAGTTCCGACGTAAGCCAAACAATCGCGGCATTCGCCACATACACGCGTGGTGCAATCGCCCACGCTGTGCCGTTGCCCTGCAGTCCGGCTTCAGGGTTTGCGGGATTTGGAACCGCCACCACTCCGACCGCAGACTGTTTGTCCTTCGCGACCTGAGCAAGTTGTTCAGCCGGATCACCGCCGCCTCGCAGAAAAAACCACCAGGCCACTCCGCCCGCGAGGACCAGCGCCAGCGCAATCGACACCACGGTCAGGGCGGAGTTACTCGACGCGGGAGGCGGTGTCGCCGCTGGCGAAGGAGTGGTCGCCACGGGTCGCGTTGTTGCCGGATCCACCGCCCCCGGGCGCGGGGCGGGAGTCGCCGGCGGGACCGCCGCGGCCGGCGCTCCCGCAAAATCGATTTTGATCTTGGGTCCACCCTTGCCGAGTTCGACCACTGTTCCGGGCACCAGTTTGCGACGTTGCACGCGCTCACCGCCGATCAGCGTGCCATCCCGACTGTTGGCGTCGACCAACCAACAACCACCACCTTCCCAAATTACAGTGGCATGATGCCCTCCGACAGTCTTGTCCCACGTGGGATCAAACTTCACGTCGCTCCCTGCGTCGGTGCCGATGGTCACCGAGGCGGATTCAAAGGTTTTGGGTTTATTCCGATCGAAGCCGGACAACTGGGTAACGGTGATGGATAAACTCATGGGGCTGATTTGATGAAATCTGAAAGGATAGAAACTGGAGGCAAAACGCGTGCCAACTCTCAGTTAACCGATTTTAAACATTCCCCCCCTTAACCGACCACAAATCCGCAAATCAGTGGCGCGACCGCCCGCTATCGCGGTGCCAAATTTGTTTCACCGGCAAACCAACCCCGCGTCCAACCGGGCCCATCAGCGCGAGCCATTGCCGACGCCGGGACGAAGCCGAATCATTCCACCGTCCGCGGTGGTTCGATCGGTTCGACTCGCTTGACCCGACTAGGGCCGCTATGAGTCGTGCGCGGCGCCGGTCCCGGCGCCATGGGGCTGGGCTGTGGTCGGCTTCGGGGCCGTCGCGATCGTTGCCGCAACTGCGGGAAAACCGCCGAGGCCAAGGCAGCCAGGATAGTCACTCCAATGGCCAGTATCGCCAGAGGTAGGGCCACCAACACCAACAGCGCAATGATGCCGGCAACTATCAAAAGTCCTACGATGGCAAACAGGGTCCGCGCCACCGGACTTTGCATCCGAGGGTCACCAAACTGAGATCTGAACTGAAACCGACGCACCACTTACCTCTACCCCAAACCGGCTCAAAACGCCATTACGCTTTTGCGGCAGGGTTGTAATGCCCTCCGGTGGGCTGGGCATGTAACCGGAGTTGCGCAGGATAAAACGTTTCCTTCCCGGGTTGTAGGCGTCATCGCAGAGACATGCCTTTTGCCGCCTTGGGTTTGTCACCCGCCCTGATTCGGTCGCTCGACGAACGAAATTATACCACGCCCACCCCCGTCCAAACCGAGGCCATTCCTACCATCCTGCGGGGAAATGATGTATGGGCGCAGGCCCCGACGGGCTCGGGCAAGACGGCAGCGTTTGCCCTTCCCCTGCTGCAACACCTCGCGGAAAAATCGAATCCCGCCGCACGCCAGACCTCCACCCTCGTCTTGGTGCCCACGCGCGAACTTGCCACGCAGGTCTCCGCCTCCTTCGTGCACTACGGTAAACACCTCTTTTCGCCCCCGGCCAAAATTATTACCGCTGCCGGGGGAGTCTCGATCAACCCGCAGATGATGTCCCTGCGCGGCGGCGCCGATGTGGTCGTGGCGACTCCGGGACGGTTGCTCGATCTCGTTGAGAGCAACGCCCTCCTGCTTAATGCCGTCGAGACCCTAGTGCTCGACGAGGCCGACAAGCTCTTCGAACTCGGGTTTGCCGATGAGGTGGGACGCATCCTGACCCTCCTGCCGCCCCGACGCCAGAACCTGCTCTT
>CAKZMS010000311.1 GCA_937128785.1 uncultured Opitutaceae bacterium
ATTTCACCGAGCACGATTATTTTTTTGGTCTGAGGCTTTCATGGACGGACAACGACCCAAATACAGACTGCATGACAGTATTGGTTTTCACGCCACTTTTGCCGCACGGCTGGTGGCGGTAGACACCGAGACCAGCAATCTCGATGCCATGCCGGCCGATCTCTCGGCGGAAGTCGAACAACGCTACGACGTGCCCGTCACCTTGGTCCGCCCCCCCTTGGCGATGGAGGGGGGTGATTTTGTGCACGACGGCCGCGGTAACGTCTTTGTTTCCACCCAGACCGTAGTGCAAAACGGCGGCAATCGACCCGCCCTGGAGCAGTTGTTCCGGCTGTACTTCGGGGCAAAAAAAATGCACGTGCTGCAAACCCTGCCCGGTTCCACCGTCAATCACCTGGACATGATCCTGAAGTTTGTGAATGACCAAACCGTCATCCTGCCGGATTTTCAATCCAACCCCGTATCCGAGCAATTCAACCCCTATCGGTCCGACTTGGTGGAGCGGGTGGAAAACGTGCTGGCCCACAATGAGAGCTACCTGCGAAGGAACTTTCCGGACTTGCGCATTATCAAGATGCCCATGCCGCCCATCCTGTTTTCCGAGCCCGAGGAGATCTTGATCGAAGTCGTAAACGAATTTATCCGGGTCGTCGCAGTGAGTCGTGGAGTAGTGACACCGGAGCAGCTGGAAAAACTCCCTGCCGACAGCCTACCCGTGCTGCGCACGAAAGTGGAGGAGATCATTCGGCAGGATCTCGGCGCCTTTGATTTGGAGACTCCAGCCGGCTTCAACGCCGTGCTGCGCGCCTATGGCCACGCTCCCCTGGACAAACTCTTTGACGTTCATGCCGAGCATGTCACCCGATACCAATCCTATCTGAACAGCGTGTTTCTCCACAATGCGGACGGGAAGCACGGATTTATTTTGCCGCGCTTCACTTCTCCGCGGCCGGAAAAGAACCAACAGCTGCGGGCGTGGGAAAAGGAGGTCGAGGCGGCGTATCGCGAAGCCTGGCCCCAAGCATCCATCCATTGGATCAACTGCGACGCCATGGTGACTGACTCAGGGTTCGTTCATTGTGTCACCATGACCGTGCCGGCGCAGCCACCCTCCCCGTAGCGCCGGACTTCAGCCGGCGTCTGAGAGTGCCGGCTAAAGCACGGCACTACGTCCACCTACGGGAACGCGGTAGTCGCCTTTGAGCCGCCGGCGAAAAGGTGGCCTCCATCCTAACTTGTCAGGCCACGCCTACACCTCCGGCCACGTTGTCGCAGCGCTCCACCGCAGCTACTTCCCGGGAACCGATAAACCCATCTCCCTACCGCCGCCGGCCGCCGGTGCGGATGGCGATGAACGCCCCGTCGTGCTTGTAGGCAACTTCGCGCATGAGGTTCGCAAACTTCATACCGGTGTGGGCCCCCATCAGCGGGTAGCGCAGCACCGTCGGAAACCCGACCGCATTGATCGAAACGTGGCGGCTGCCGTCCTCCTTCCGGGGATTGATCGTCTCTAAGCGGGAGATCACGGGCTCGGCCCGACCGGTGAACTCATCACCGAATACAAACACCGCCATGTTCATCTGTTCGTTATCAGGCTGATACAGGGAACGGATGGCACGGAAGATCCCCGGCACGGGATTGGAGTTACTGAAGGTCGGATAGTTGGCCAGGGCCATGAGGGCCCCACGGCGGGTTTCGGGTTTATCCTCTAGCCAGATACCCGGCGTGCCGCGCAACATGAACCGTCCATCCGCATCGAGGAACTGCACGCCCCTGATCTCAGGGTAGCTGTCCAAAACGTTTTTGATCTTTTCGATGGCCGCGGGGTGAATCTGATCGGTCGCGGTGTCGCGCATGGAGCCCGAGGTATCGAAAACGAACGCGATGTAGTTGCTCTCAATCGGCAGGCCCACCGGCAGGTTGATGTCGGGCAACGGCATGTCGATCTCGAGCTCCGTTTGCATGGAGGCGATCTCGTCCATCTCGTCCTCGATATCGACCATCATCGCCGCTTGGCCGGCCTCGAGTTGCGCGATCTGCATGCTCAGGGTGTCCATCATGGAGCTGAGTCGTTCCGCCCGGGTCTGGGCTTGGTTGACCTTGTTCTTGGCGACGACGGCGCGGCGCTGCACTTCGGTCTGCTGCGCATCCAGCTCTTCTATCTTGGAGAGACGTTGTTGGGCAATTTCCTGCAGCCGGTCCCGCAACGTCTCCCGCACGATGTTGGACGCGCCCATGGTGATCACGAAAAGCAGGACAATCGCCCCGAAGCCGCAACAGATGCAGTCGAGGAAAGACAGGCCGTAATCAGCGGATTCTCGTCGGTTGCGGGGTCTCATCGGATATCAGGCCAGGATGGAGCCGGGCTCACGAGCCCGCCTTTGGTGCGGTCGGCCAGTTGCCAAAACAGGAAGGGCGAAGCCGGGTCGCCTTCCAACGGGTAAAGAATGGTGTTGATGGGAATGCCGGGTGCGGCGATGCGCGCAGCGGCATTGAAAAAGCGCACCCGATCGGTCTCGGTCACGAACTCGCCCGAAGCGTAAGTATCACTCTGCGTGGGCAGCCCATCCGTCATCAGTACCACCGCGTCGGGCACCGTGCTCATCGAGCGGGCGACACTGAACGCCCGCTCCATGTTGGCACCACCCGACGGCACGACTTCGGCCAGGGCGTCCAGCACGTCCTGAATCATTTCGCTATCATCCCGGTAGATCCAATCCAACGAGTGCGTTTCAATCAGGGGCTCGGTTTCTTCGGCGAACAGCAGCACTTGGAAAGAGGATTCTGCCGGCAGGGCCGAGATCATCCAACGCACCGAGTCCACCACCCGGGTCCACTTGGCCGACTCACGTTTTTCCTGATCGGTCTTGGACTGCATCTCGATTGCCTCTTCGCTGGTGTTGCCCACCATGCTGCCGGAGGCGCGCACGAGAAACAGGATGTGCTCTCCTTCGAGTTCGAACCCGGTAAGATACTGGCGCCGCTCGACATTGGGGATCGGCACGGGGTCCGGCACTTCGGTCTTCGCCAGTTCCTCCTTCTCCGCCAGCAATTCCTCCAGATCTTTTTGCATCTTGGATTCGCTTTGCAGCAGCTTGGCCAACGTCTGTTCGAGCTCGTTGACCTCCTGCTCGGTGACCTGGTTGCGGATCTCGGTTTCCTCGGATTCGCCCTCGTCGAATTCGGCCTGCTCGGTGATGGCTTGAATGCTCTCCTCCCGGCTCTTCACATCGAATTCGAATTGCCCGAGGACTTCGCGGATCTGCGTGAGCTGCCGTTCCTCTTCATCGGAAGTCTTGCCGGCCACGAGCACGAACAACAGCAACACGCCGCCAAAGCCGCAGCAGATGCAGTCCAGAAAGGAGATGCTGAAAATCTGCTGATTACGACGCTTACGGGCCATGGTTCACCGCCATCCAGTTAGTTCACTCACGCGGAGCCCGGACGACTCTCTGCCACGATCAATAATTCTACCTCTTCATCGTGGTGACGCATCCGCAGGCGATCACCCGGCGCCATCAACAACGCCCCGGATTCCGGAGTTTCAATATGCCATTCTCCCGCTTGACGGATCAGACGGACCGGCACGGGACCGAGACGCGCCAGCGCCGCAATGGCGGGAGGGGTCTCGGCGTCCGCGTCGCCTTGGAGCACTTCCGGTAGCGCGTGAAGGGAATAGGCCCGACCGTCCACCACCAGGTGGCTGGCGATCAATTCCGCCGAGGCGAATGCTCCCGCCACATGCACCACTTCCACCGCATCTTTTTTGCCTGCAGCCTGCGCGGAGACTTCGACCGCACTGATGACGGGAACCTCCGTGATATCCTCGGCGACCGGTTGCGTAGCCGCAAAACGGGCGGCCCCGCGGGCGGACGCGCCATCCTGCAAATGCACGACCCGCGCGAACCCGCGGGTGGCCAGGGCTTCGTCCATCCCCGGAAGCATGCGCAGCCGCGAGCTGACCACGACCGTGACGTCCTTCGCATCGAGCGAGGCGTCCCGCAGGAACTTGGAGGCGGCATCGGCCCAGCCTTGTTCCTGCGGACCGAGGTCCCGGCGCAGGGTCTCACGGGGAAACGCCGCTTGGTGCACCCGGGTGGCGGTCTGAATCGAATAGCGGATATCCGCACCCCGGCTCGCATCGAGCAGTTGCTCCCGCGTCTGCTCGTAGAAAGCTTTCTCGAGTTCACGCTGGGCGGTCACATCAAACGCCGTGGCCCGTAAAAAGCGGTTACCCATCGCCCGGTGGAGGCTCTGGATGAGCGGAATGTAGCCCAACCGCGGCAACCGCATGTAGCGACGACGATGCAGGCGGCCATCCGTGTCCGTAGTCAGCAGCGACATCGCGGCCGAGTGCAGATGCAGATCCATGTAGAGAATCCGTCCGCCCGTGAGACCCGCCGTGGACTGGGTATCGTTGAGGGAACCGGTCGAGAGGCCGCACAGACCGGCCAACGGGATTTCCAAATCCCGCGCCATCGCCAGAATCAATCCAATAGCGGGGCTGTCTCCATCACCCTCGCCGAGCAACTGGCCGGGCATCGCGAAGACCACCTTCTCGGGCGTTCCGGCCTTGGTGGTAAGATTTTGCCAGAAAGCACTGAGGAACGCGTAGGCGAGTTCCGAATAGGCGGGCACCCGGGGAGGGCCTTCCAAATCGGAGGGCGCCAACGAAAGGTGTTCCCAAAACACGTGGCTGGCCTGGCGGGGATGCAGCCTCCAGTGCTGTTCGGCCTCACGGCCAAAAACCAACTCTTCGCCGTTCCAGGCCGCGAAGGCCGGCCAGCCGCCGGTGGCTTCTTCGACCGAGGTGTGCGCCTCACCGTTTTGATCGATGATGGAGGCGTTGAAGCCGAAGTCAGAAAACTCAATTCCGCACGCGTAGGACATGATGGGTCAAAAATGGGGTTGGGGAAAATCAGACGAAGGTGGAGTCCATGTCGTCACGGGCCGGAACCTTCATCAGGTCCACGATCTTAATCCGGCAATATTCCTGGAAATCCTGAATGAGGTGTTCCTGGCGGGCCTGCAGGAGGTGCATGAAAAACATCAGCACGATACTGAGCACCAGCGCGACCAAGGTGGAATTGAACGCGAGGCCGAGAGAATTGGTGACGCCCGCCAAATCCCCCTGCAGCGCCTGGTCGGCCTGGGCCAACGCATCGCCGATACCGCGCACCGTGCCGATAAACCCCACGGAAGGGATGGCCCAGGTAATGTAACGTACCAGCGAAAGATCGGAATCCAACTCGTCGGCGGCGGCTTGGGAACGCTCGGTAACCGCGCCCGCCGCATCCTGAATCGAATGGGTGGCGTTGAATCGCTGGAGGGCCGCCAACACAAATGTCGGCAAAAGTTTGTGCGAGAGTCCCTTCTCCTCCTCCACCGCGCTTTGAACTTCCTTCGAGTAATCCAGCGCGGCCTCCGGCAATATGCGTTGGCCCACCTCCAGATCGACGAAATCACGTTCGATGATACTGCGTTCACGTCCCACCAACCACAGCTTATAGGCGAGTAGGATGGTCGCCCACGCCATGAGCGTCAGACAGGCCTGCTGTTCGTAGTCCTTCAGGATCACGACGAAGTTCCGGGATGACTCCTCGGCCTCCTCCGCACCCCGTTGCTCCAGGCTCCGTCGGGTGCTTTCGACTTCGGCGGCCTGCGGGCGCATATATTGGCTGTAAAGTTGGCCTATCCCGATGATGGCAACGAGCAAACCAACACTCTGAACGATAAAACCTTGGGTGAAAAATCCTCGCTGGGGCAAAGAGGTCATGAGAGATAAGAGCGCAGGTTTGGGCAAATGTGCCGTGGAAAATAAAAAATCTTACTGAACATTTTCGACTGGAGGCGTGTCGGACCCATGAACCGCTGGTCGGCCTTGCGTCGCGGCGTGACTCTATTTACATCTATCACCTTCTAACGACCCCTTGG
>CAKZMS010000312.1 GCA_937128785.1 uncultured Opitutaceae bacterium
CCGGAACCTCAAACGTGCGACGATACACGCCGCGATGTTCCGGCATTTGACGGCGGATGCCCGAAAGAGCGGACTCCCAGGCGAAGGGCACGAGGATTGATTCAGCGAGGGTTTTGCCGTGCGGAATGGGATCTGTTGGAGTGGCCGGCGCGAATTCCCAGACGCCGTTGAGGTTGAGCCATTCATCACGCACGAGGGTCGGCCGCGGGTATTCGGGCAGCACATTCGATGGATCCACGTCAGCGGCCCAAGGACTGATCAAGGGGGACTCGGCCGGCTGCCATGCGGAGGAATCACTCGCGAAACAGAGGGCGGGTGACAGCAGGATACAGCCTAGGACCAGGGGACGAATTTTGGTAAAAATCATGGACACGGTCGATTGAGGGCCCCGTTTGGCAAAACGGAATGCCCGCGCTAGTGGACCGTCTTGTGCCTAGATCCGGTCTGTCCCCAGTGGAGTGCTGCGGTCCGACCGAAATCGTGATTCAGGGGGGGTAGCAGGGCGCCCAGAATGAACGGAGCTCGAGGAGGCCGGGCCGGCCATCCAGCTGAGGTCAACGGTGGCTTTGGAATTGGCGAACGTCACTAGACCTGCATATCCGGGAGCGGCCCCGTGCTGTCGCCGAATTCATCGACTTTGCAGCCGGCGGTTTGGAGCATGGATAGGTAGAGGTTGGCCACCGGGGTATTCTCGTCGAATTGCAGATGGCGTCCCGGGTCGATGGCTCCGCCGCCGCGACCGGCGAGCACCACGGGCAACTTGTCGTGGTTGTGCTTGCGACCGTCGCCGAGGCCGGAACCCAACATGATCGCGCAGTTGTCGAGTAAACTGCCCTCGCCCTCGGGGATGGATTTCATCTTGGCGATAAAGCGGGCGTATTCCTCCACCATGAACTGGTCGATGCGCTGGATCTCCTCTTCGCGGCCATTGCTGTGGGTGAGCTGATGATGGCCGGAGCTGATGCCAAGGTGCTCGTAGACGCGGTTGGTTTGGCCATCGGCCAACATATTGGTGATGATGCGGGTGGCATCGGTCTGGAAAGCCAAAGCAATGACGTCATACATCAGGCGCATGTGGTGGATGACATTTTCCGGGTCCTGCGGCGGGCGCAGGGCGGGATCAATGTCGAGAGGAGGCAGGGAGGCGATACGATCGATCGTTACCTCCAATTCACGCACACTCGTGAAATACTCGTCCAGTTTCTGGCGATCGGTGCGACCGACTTGTCGGGACAAGGACTTCGCATCATCGGCCACGAAATCAAGCACACTGGAGCGGCGGGCGGAACGTGCCTTGAAGGCATCGGCTTCCTGGCCGGGCATCCCAAACAGGCGATCGAAGGCCCGGCGGGGATTGATCTCGATGCCACTGGGTTGGGTGGGGGAGCGCCACGAGATGTTGGAAAGGTAGGCGCAGCTGTAGCCGTTGTCGCAGCGGCCCTCCTGCTTACCTTCCTCGACCCCGAGCTCCATCGACGCGAGGCGCGAGTCCTTGCCCATGAATTTGGCGGCCACCTGATCGGCGGAGATGCCGATGTAGATGTCCTTGCCGTTCGTCTTCTTGGCCGACGCCGCCGTGATAAAACTGGAGGAGCCGCGCGCATGGGCTCCGGCGGCATCGCCGTTGTCTGTGCCGGCGGGGGCGTTGGCCAGATTGGAGATCATGAGGATCTCATCGCGCACCGCCTCGAGGGCGGCGTTGGTGCGGTTGAAGGTGTAGTTCGTGCCGCTACCGGTCAGTTTCCAGTCCTCGTGGACGACCCCGTTGGGGAAGAACATCCAGGCGAGGCGCACGGGGTGGCGCTGGGCCCGGGCGGTGGCGGCGCGGGCGACGGCTCCAAAACCGCCGGGGACCATCGCTTCGAGGAAGGGCAGGGTCATGGCGACGCCAGCACCACGGAGAAAATGTCGTCGGGAAAGTGCTTTCATGGGGAGGGGCAAAGGACGGGGATTCTAGTCTTCGTAAATGGGATCGCCGCGTTGCAGCCGGAAGGGGCGGCTGAGCACGACTTCTTGAGCAATGTCGACGATGCGGTAGCCATCGGCCGCCGTATGCGCGAGCACGTCATCCACGGCCACCCGGTCGTAATACTCCAGGCCGCGACCGAGGGCGAAGGTCATGAGCTTGCGCACAAAGTTGCGGGCGAAGTCGTCCTCGCGCGCGATGAGGATTTCGAGCAATTCAAGTGGTTCGTCGAACGTGCTACCATCGGGCAACTCGCCGGAAGCATTGACCGGCAGGCCACCGTCGGTCACCCGCCATTCGCCGATGGCGTTGAAGTTCTCCAGTCCCAGGCCGATCGGATCCATGGTGGCGTGACACGAGGCGCAGGTGGGATTGGTGCGGTGCAGTTCGAGGTGATCGCGCAGGGTCAGGTCCGGGTTGCTCGCCTGCGCTTCCTCCAACGTGGGAACGTTGGCCGGGGCATCCGGAGGTTCATCGCCCAGGATGGCTTCGAGGATCCAGTGGCCGCGTTTCGTCGGGGACGTGCGATTCGGGTAGGAAGTGAGCATGAGGATGCTCGGCTGGGTGAGCAGTCCGCGTCGGGGCATACCGCGCAGGGAGACGCGTTGAAACTCTGAGCTTTCGAAACCGGCGATGCCGTAGACTTTCGCGATGCGTTTGTTGATGAACGAATAGTCCGCTGTGAGCAT
>CAKZMS010000313.1 GCA_937128785.1 uncultured Opitutaceae bacterium
GAATATGGCGAAGGCCAAAGATGGTATTCTGCTGATCTGTGGCGCCACGGGCTCCGGTAAGAGTTCCACCATGGCGGCGATGCTGAACTGGATTAACCGCAATCTGGATCGCCACATCGTGACTATCGAGGATCCGATCGAATACACGTTTGTGGATGACAAGTCGGTGTTTCAGCAGCGGGAAATCGGCACCGACGTGCCGAGCTTCGAATTGGCCATCAAGGCCGTGCTGCGACAAAATCCGGATATCATTCTGATTGGTGAGATGCGCGACCGGGAGACTTTTGAAACCGCGATCTCCGCGGCGGAAACCGGCCACTTGGTTTTCTCAACCATGCACGCGGCGACCGTGGCCCAATCCCTTACGCGTTTGTTCGAGTTCTTCCCGCCCGAACAGCTCGCCCAGGCTCGCCGACAGATCGCCGGTTCGCTGCGTGGGTTTATTTGCCAGAAACTGATGCCGACCATCGAGGGCGACGGACGGGTTCCGGCGAATGAGATCCTGGCGGCTGATGCGACGGTCAAAAATCTGATCCTCGAGAATCAGAACGATAAGATTCAGGAGCTGCTCAATGCCGGCACCGATTCCAATAGCTTCTCGTTCAACCGTGATATCATGCGGTTGATCAAGGCGGGTAAAATCAGCAAGGCCGATGGGATCCGATTCTCGCCCAACCCGCAGGCTTTGGAAATGAATCTGAAGGGAATCTTCTTTAATTAGACCGCGTCGCGGCAGCTCGCCGCTCTCTGGCATTCGCCATGCAGAGGACTTTTCAATTCAGCCGCCTATTCCGATCACTGATCGGGGTGGTTTTCTGTTTCTTGGTCCCGGGGATGGCGGGTCAAAATCCTGAGGAGCGCGAATCCGAGAGCGACCTCGATTCGGTTTCAGTTGGAATCGAAAATCTGGAGTTGCTGAAAAGAGGGCTAGATGCCGGTGGCACGTCGTCGCTCGACCCCAATTTCGATATCTCTGCGCCCGAAATAGAGTCGGGCGACGCTCGACCGCTGGGCGGATCCGGGCAACTGGGCAGTTCCTCCCTGAACGAAACGCAGCGATTGGAAGCTTGGCGTCAGGAAAATTGGTTGCTGGCCGGCATGCAGGGCGACGAGGACGCAGAAGAGTTTACGGAATCAGGCGACAGGGATCCATTTAAGCCTGCGGCTGGCAGTTCTGAACACTGGCTCCAAGTGGCAGATCAAGGCGCCCGGGCGGCTGATGCAGAGGATGCGAAACAGAATGCCGCGAACCTGGATCGGTTGTCGGATCAGGTCGTCAACCCTCTGGAAGGGTTCATGACGGATTGGCTGGACGCATCGCTCCAGAACAATGCGATTGATGAGGCCTTCCAGGAAGAGATTAACTCGTTTGGTGGATTTGATCTGCTGAATCCGGAAGACCTTCGACCCGAATCCGGGGGTGCCAAAATGACCCGTTTAGAGGACCGCTCCAATGGATTGCTCGGAGTTTCAGCTGATGAGCGCACAAATCCTTATACCGATGGGTTAAGTTTGACCGGGCCGAGCCTTGATGCCGCGACGTTGGGGCCGGCAAATTCAAATAGGACGGGATCAGGCATTCTCCTGCCGGAGCCGGCGCCTTCGGCTGGTGCCATCGCCCCGACCTCAGAAGCGGAGAAACCCACCCGGGAACCGTGGCGGCCACCCGAAAAGGTGGACGACAAATACTTCCGGCGTCTGAATCGCTTTTAGGGCTTGGTTTCGGTCGCGCGGAGCCATACGTCTGATCCTTTACGTTATGGCTATTGCACTACTTTTTGCCGGGCAGGGTGCCCAAAAAGTCGGAATGGGGCAGTCCTTGGCTGAGGCCAATTCGACTGCTCGGGAACTCTATGCCCAGGCGGATTCGGTGTTGGGTTGGGAACTCAGCAAGCTCTCGTTTGAGGGGCCCGAGGAGGAACTGACCAAAACTTCCGTATGCCAACCGGCGCTCTTTGTGCATGGATTGGCGCTCCACGCCGTTCTCCAGGAACAAGGCAAGCTGGGTGATGTGACCGCTGCTTTGGGCCTCAGTTTAGGTGAGCTCACCGCTTATTGCGCGGCTGGCGTCTTCGATTTCGAAACGGGTCTCAAAATCGTGGCGGAACGGGGACGACTGATGCAGGAGGCTTGTGACCAAACCACAGGCGGTATGGCAGCCGTGATTGGCGAATCACGCGAAGCCGTTGCCACGCTTTGCCAAGCCTTTGATGTCGAGGCGGCAAATTTCAACGCCCCTGGCCAAATCATCATCTCCGGTGAAAAGGAGAAGGTCGCTCAGGCCGTCGAAGCCGGGAAAGAGCGCGGCATGAAACGGGTCATTCCGCTGAACGTGGCCGGTGCCTACCATAGCCGCCTGATGAAGCCGGCCCGCGATGCGTTTGCCGCTTATCTCGAGGGGATTTCGTTTTCCGCTCCTCAGCTGAAAGTTTACACCAATACGACAGGCGCCGCGATTCAGGATCCCGCCGAGATCAAGCAGGCCCTGGTGAATCAGGTGGTGTCCTCGGTTCTCTGGGAGGACGACGTGCGCGCCGCGGTGGCGGATGGTGCCGACGAACTCTGGGAGCTTGGACCCGGCAAGGTTCTGGCCGGAATGGCCAAGCGCACCGATCGGAGTTGGGCGCTCAAAAGCTTCGCCGAAATGTCAGACATCGAAGCCTGATGGTCGTAGACCACGGTTATCGGTTTTATTGACCTCATGGACGTTTCGCGCACTAGAAACTTTTGCATCATTGCCCACGTTGATCACGGCAAGACCACCTTGTCGGATCGATTGTTGGAGCATACCAGCACCGTTTCCCAACGGGTGCTGACGGACCAGCATCTCGATGCGATGGACCTCGAGCGCGAGCGCGGCATCACGATCAAGAGCCATCCCGTTACCATGGTCTACCGGGCCACAGACGGTAAGGATTACACGCTGAACCTGATGGATACGCCCGGGCACGTGGACTTTTCCTACGAAGTCTCCCGGAGTCTGGCGGCTTGTGAAGGGGCGTTGCTGCTTATCGATGCCGCCCAAGGCGTCGAGGCCCAGACCGTGGCCAATGCCCATCTGGCATTTGGACAGGACCTGAAGGTGATTCCGGTGATCAATAAAATCGATCTCCCGAGCGCCAACCTCGAACTCTGCACCAAACAGCTCGAAGACATCCTGATGATTCCGGCGGAGGAAGCGATTCTGGCCAGCGGCAAATCCGGCATCGGCATCGAGGATATTCTGGAAGCCGTGGTGGCGAATATTCCGCCGCCGCGCTGGAGCGACTACGAACGGACCCGCGCGCTGATTTTTGATTCCATCTACGACCCATATCGTGGCGTGATCGCTTATGCCCGAGCATTTTCCGGCCAACTCAAAGCCGGCGACAATATGCAGTTCATGG
>CAKZMS010000314.1 GCA_937128785.1 uncultured Opitutaceae bacterium
CGCCTTCACGCTCACGAAAAGGCCGGCACCCGGGTGAAACTCAAGCTCGACTGGGCCGGTTCCGCTCGATTGAAAACCAAAACCGTCGACGAGATGGCGCAGAATATTGAGGAGGCCCGCGCCAATGCTTCGGCCGCGGACAAAGGTAAGATGACCCTTGAGCCGCATCTGGAAAAACTTGTCAAAGCCAACCGCAAGGGGTTCGGGCGCCAACGAGCCTCCGGGAGCGCTGAATAAAATTTTGGTCTAGGTTTGGTGTTCATAGTCCCTCCGGCTTTCGAGTCGGGGGGACTTATTTTTCCGGCCCTTGACACTCCGATTTACATTACGGTCTTATCGTTCCCGAGATCGGATTATCAGCCCGAGTTTGCCGATACTGCACCCTACCCCATGTCCAACCGAATCACTATGGCCCGGATCGCGTCGGAAGCCGGCGTGTCCAAAAATACTGTGTCGCTTGCCCTGCGCGGGGACCGACAGGTCACGACCGCGACCCGCGAACGGATCGAAAAGATAGCCGATGAATTGGGCTACCGACGCAATCCGCTGATGTCACATCTCATGGCGGTGCTGCGCCAGCAGTCCCCCGTCAGCTACCGCTGCAACCTCGCCCTGGTAAATGCCCACCGTGATCAACAGGCCTTCACCAGCCACCACACGGTGCCAGCCTATGTCGACGGCTGCACGCGCCGGGCGAAAACCCGTGGCTACCGTTTCGACGAGTTTTGGGTGCATGATCAAGCCCTAAACGGAGCCCGCCTGGACCGGATCATGCGCACTCGCGGTATCCGTGGTTTGATCATCAATGGCCTGTTCCACGATCAGCAGCTGCCGGAAAACTACCGAGCCATCTGGGACCAATACCCCGCCGTCGTCACCGGCGTGCGCACCACTGATCCGGCCCTACCCTTTGCCTGCGTGGATCATCATGAAGCCATTTTCGACGCGATGGAAAACGTGCGTCGACTAGGCTACCGACGCCCGGGACTGGTCTTGCTCGAACGCGTCGACAATCTCGTCAACGGCCGCCTCAGCGCGGCCTTCAAAGTTAGCCAAGCCAGTATGGATGCGGATGACGTGGTCCCAGTCTTCACCTTCGGAGGCGACGACATTCCCCGCCTCGCCACGTTCCGCAAGTGGATGGAGGACCACCAACCGGATGTGATTCTCACCCTGCACCCCAATGTCCGTGACTGGTTGGGCGCCATGGACCTCAAATCGCCCGAAGATGGCGGGCTCGTCGCACTCGAGTTACACCGCGACTGCGCCGACTGGGCGGGAATGGATCAGCACAACGACATCGCCGGAGAAGCCGCGGTGGACATGGTAACGACCCTCATGCAAACCAACGAATTCGGATCAAACGTAGCCCCGCGCGGCACGCTGATCGGCGCGACTTGGGTGGAAGGATCCACCGTCCGACCGCAAACCGCCTGACCCCGGGCTCTTCCTTACCACGGTATGAACGACACCACGATCGACCTCAGCGTCGTTGCGCTCTATCTCGTGGTCATCACCCTCTACGGATTGTGGGTTGGCCGTAAGACCAACAAATCCAAGGAGGGATACTATCTGGGCGGTCGCAGCTTTAACTGGACGCTGGTCGGGTTTTCGTTGTTCGCCACCAATATCTCCATCGGTGCGTTTATCGGCGGTTCCGGGCTCGCTTACAAAGCGGGATTCGCCGCCATCATCCCCGAGATCAACGGCGGTCTCATGCTCGTGGTGTCCGCCGTGGTGTTCATGCCGGTCTTTCTGCGCAGCAAGATCTTCACGATCCCCCAATTTCTCCAGATCCGTTTCAACACCGCCGCCAAGCTGCTCTTTTCCGGCCTGTTCGTTTGCCAGAATATTCTGCTCATGCCCCTCGGACTCTACACCGGGGCACTGGCCGCCATCGGTTTGTTCGGTTGGGAGCTTACCCCCACCAATATTTCCCTCTGTGCTCTCGGGATTGCCTGCACGGTCGGCGCCTACGCCACCTTTGGCGGCCTGAAGTCGGTGGTGGTGACAGACGCGGTGCAGGTGGTGATCATGCTCGTCGGTGGCCTGACTGTGGCGATTGTCGGCGTAATCAAGGTCGGAGGGTTCGGTGCGTTGTATGCCGCCGCCGGACCGGAGCAATTCGAGATGCTGCGCCCCCGGGGCGACCCTCACTTTCCCTGGGATGCCGCCTTTCCCGGCCAGATGATGCACGCGGCTTTCTACGCCTTCTGTAACATCGCCTTGCTCCAACGCGCCCTCGGGGCCCGTGATTTGGAAAACGCCCAGAAAGGCATGCTGTTCGGGGCATTTCTCAAGATGGGAGGCATTCTCCTGTTCACGATTCCGGGCTTGGTGGCCCTCGTGATGTATCCCGATGCCAAACCGGACGCCACCTACGCCATGATGGTGCGGGACTTTTTGCCGGTGGGTATTTCCGGGCTCGTCCTGGCTGGCCTGCTCGCCGCCATGATGTCGAGTCAGGACTCCAGCATCAATGCGATCGCGGGACTCGTCGCCCTCGACATCTGGCCCTTGGTCCGCCCCAACGCCTCCGAACGTGAGGCCGTGCTGGTGGGCAAAACCTACTCCGCCTGCAACCTGTTATGGGGCGTCGTCGCCGCGCCAATCTTTCTCAGCGCCGATCAAGGCATCCACACCATCGTGCTCAAGGTGACGGGGTTCAGGAGTCTGCCCACGGGCGGGTGTTACCTGTGGGGCCGTTTCTCCAAACGAGTCAATGGATCCGGGGCCGTAGCCACACTGCTCGCCG
>CAKZMS010000315.1 GCA_937128785.1 uncultured Opitutaceae bacterium
GACGGTGTGCGGTTTGATCGGGCCTATTGCCAGCAGGCGATCTGTGGTCCATCGCGAGCGAGCATCATGACGGGCGCGCGTCCTGACACGACCGGCGTCATTGAAAATTTCGCGCACTTCAAGGTGGAGAACCCGTCTTTGATCACGTTGCCGCGTCACCTGATTGCCCAGGGCTATGAAACCGTGCAGGTCGGCAAGATCTACCACGGACGCTTTGGCGAGGATGAGAGTTGGAGCCGATCCCCGGCCAAAGTTCCCGGACTGAAACGCCCGGTGCCGGGTGGTTGGGCGATTCCCGAGAATCAGCAGCTATTTCAACGCAACAAACGCGAGGTGGTGGCCAAATACGGCGTCGAAGGCTCCAGCGGACTGGCCCACGGACCGGCGGTGGAAGCGGGGCCGTATTCGGACGAAACTTACCGCGACGGTTACAACACCACCATCGCCGTCGAGACGCTGAAGGAACTCACCACCGGCGAAAAACCGTGGTTCCTCGGCATGGGTTTTTATAAACCGCACCTGCCTTTCATCGCTCCCAAGCGTTACTGGGATCTCTATGATCCGGCTGATATCGTTTTGGCCGACCAGGTCCAGCCGCCGCAGGACGGCGCCGCCGTGGGGTTGCATGCCTCGTTTGAGCTGCGCACCCGGGCCGATATCCCGAAAGCGGGTCCGATTGACGACGAGCTTTCCCGCGAACTGCTCCACGCCTACTACGCCTGTATCAGCTACGTGGATGCCCAGATCGGCCGTATCCTGACCACGCTCGAGGAGACGGGGCAGCGGGACAATACCATCATCATCGTCTGGGGAGACCACGGCTGGCACCTCGGGGAATATGGCGTCTGGGGTAAGGCGACGAATTATGAGATCGCCACGCGCGTGCCCCTCATGATCTGGACGCCCGATATGGATTCGGCGGTTCGAGGGCAGGGCAGCGACGCCCTGGTCGAGCTCGTGGACATGTATCCCACGCTCTGCGACCTCGTTGGGGTTCCCCGGCCTGCGCATCTGGAAGGGGAGAGCATGGTGCCGCTGTTGGAGAATCCGACCCAAGCCTGGAAGCCGGCGGCGTTCAGTCAGTTGCCCAGTCCTGCGCTGCGGGAATGGGCGGCCAACCCCTTGTCAGTCGGCATGCGCCAGACGTTCTTTGGTCCCTTGATCTCTGAAGTGGAGGAGAGGATTCAGGCCCAACAAGGTGACCTATGGGAGCGGGAGTTATTTGAGAACCACCTGATGGGGTATGCGGTGCGATCGCAGGACCACCGCCTCGTCGTCTGGCGCGACTACCGGGATCCCTCCGCCGCGCCGGTGTTTGTAGGACTCTACGACCACCGCACCGATCCGGCGGAAACCATCAACATCGCCGCCGACCAGCCCGCAGTCGTGGAAGATTTGATGTCGATGCTGAAATCCAGCGGGTAGGGCGGCCGATCGTCTTCACTCAGAGAATGTTGATATTAAGCGTTTGACCCCTTTTTTGGCTTCTTTTTTGGCTCGGCTTCGAAGTCTGCGTCAGCTTGCTTGGCAAGAAGATCGAGCTTTCCCGCGGCCACATCGCGCTCGAGCTGATCGTCCCATGCTTGAGCGGCGTAATCATCCAACCAACGGGTGAGTGCACTCAGCTCCCCATGCGACAGCTTGGTGATTTCTTTTTCTAGCTCGGCGAGGCTCATGGGTGGGAAAATGGATAGATTCCTGATTTTCGCAATATGGATTAATCCCGAACGTTTGAGCTCAGACAGGGCCAGTTGTGGCCCTTGTCTGAGGCGATTGGTTAGTCTTTTTGGTCGAGTGCATTTTTGATCCAGTTGGGGTCCCGGCGACAATCCAGCACTCGAAACACCACCGCCTCCTCATCAACTACCTTATAGTAGACCGCAAAGGGGAATCTCTTCGCGAGCAGCCGGTGATACCCGAACCGGACGCTATGGATTCCGGCGAAGAGTGACAGAGAATCGATCTCGGTGAACAGGCTGTCAAAAAAGTAGCCTCCAATACCTTGGGCCCTTCGATCATAGAAGCGGCGCCCGGCAGCAAGGTCCTCGAAAGCCGGACGAAGAATCCTGACCCTCATTCGAACTGAGAGCGGAGCTGCTTTTTGGCGTCTTCCCAATCGATGGTCTCGATCTTGCCCGCTTGGAAGTCTGCCTCGGTCTTGCGCAGTTCAGTCTCGTGCCAAGCGGGGCTTTCGAACGTGTCCCCATCTCCAGCGAGATCCCCCCACAAGACCTCGAGAATCTTCAATTTCTCCTCGGCAGGTAACTTGCGCAGTTCGGCGATGCTCATGGAAAAATCGTGCAGTAAACTCAGCTCAATCGCAAGGAGGGGATTTTGTGACTAACGTTAGAGCTCAGACAGGGCCACTTGTGGACCTTGTCTGAGGCGGTTGGTTCGGGGCTGTCTTCATTTGATCATGGAATCGTAATCGGCGTGCGAACCAATCCAGGTCCAGACGATTCCTTCCTCGCGCACCTTACCGAGTGCTCGGTAGCTGATTCCCACTCGAACGGACCAGAATACTCCGACCTTTTTAAGTCTGAGGGAAGGGTGTCTCGGATTTTCCCTTAATAGGGTGAAGTTCTTGTCCGCTAAGTTCTGAATCGCCTCCGGCAGTAGCCGGTAGTGAAACCAAAACTCTGGGCTGGCGAAGTGCTTCACAGTTCCTCGCAGCGGCCGGCTTCGAAGTCTGCGTCAGCTTGCTTGGCAAGAAGATCGAGCTTTCCCGCGGCCACATCGCGCTCGAGCTGATCG
>CAKZMS010000316.1 GCA_937128785.1 uncultured Opitutaceae bacterium
GGCGGGGGCCCCCGGCATCAACACCCTCATCCACGAAGACGGCCGACGCGAAACCCTCCCCGGCAAGTGCTCCCTCACACTCAACCCCGGCACCGCCATCGAAATCGCAACCCCCTGCGGCGGCGGCTGGGGCACGCCGGATGCTCCAGAGTAGCTTGCCGGAGCCGCAGTGGGTTTGGGGCGCATCGCATCGGCCGGTATACTCGGGGTCTGTCCTACACCTCCATCTACAGGGGCCCGACATGAAGACCACCACCCGCACCGCCACCGAGGAGTCCCTGCGTAGTCAGATTGCTCAACTGAGTTCCGATCTGGAGGACACCCGCCAGGCTCAGATTTCCACCTTGAGCGCCTTGGACGACAGTCAGGCCCAACTGGATGACCTCCAAACTGCGGAAGCGGATCTGGCCACGGCGACCCAACGCATCCAAAGCCTGCTCGCCGACCTCGGATCGGCCCGTCAACAAACCGAAGCCCTTCAGCTCCAGCTCGCCGAACAATCCGCGGCTGCGACCGCGGGGGCCTCCACCGAGGAACAACTCCGCAGTGAAATTGCCGCCCTCCGAACCGACCTCGACGACGCCCGCTCCGTCCAGTCCGCCGCCGACGATGCAAATGCTGCCGCGATGGCTCGTCTTGCTGAGCTCGAAACCGCCGAGACCAATCTGACTAGCGCCACCTCGCGCATCGAAAGCCTGCTCGCCGACCTCGGTGCCAGCCGGCAACAGACCGCCGAGTTGGAGGCCGCGCTCGCGGCCGAGAGTGGCGCCCGGGAATCAAGTTCCGGGGAACTCCTTGCCCTCAGCCAGCAACTCAGCGCCACGAACGAAGAACTGAATGCCGCCCGCATGCTGGCCGATCAACAGGCTGCCCAATTGCGCGGAGCCGATCAACGCATCGAGGAACTGTCCGCTGAAGTCGCGGCTGCTTGGGATGAATCCACCGAAATCGAAACCCGCCTCGCCGCCGGGGCCGCCGCCGCCGCCCAAGTCGCCGGTCTCAACGCCACCGTCGGTGACCTTCAAAGCGAACGCGACCAGCTTGGCGAACAACTCCGAACCGCCGAAGATCAAATCAGCGAGCTGACCACCGATCTGGCCTCAACCCGCGCCGACCTCGCGCAGTTGCAACGTGCCCACGCCGAGTCCGCGGAGGCGCGCGATGCCGAGCTGACCTCTCTGCAGGCGCAACTCACTGCGGCAGAAAACGCTGTCACCACTGTTGAGGCCCAACTGGAATCGGCCCGCAGCCAAGGCGACCTATCCTCCCAATTGGCCGCCGATCTGGATGCCCAATCCAATCAACTCGAGACCGTGATCACCGAACGTGATCGACTCCAACTCCGACTGACCGAAGCCGATGACCAGATCGCCTCCCTCTCGGGCGAACTGACCAACGCCCGGGCAAACGTGGCTCGCCTTCGCCAAACCCAAGCAGAATCAGGCGATGCCTCGGAGGCCGAAATGGCGGCACTTTCAAGCCAACTGGAATCCGCCCAGGAGAGCACCCGCTCGCTGCAATCCCAGCTCTCCGCCGTTCAAAGTGAGCGCGACCTCCTCGCGGACGAGTCCGGCGCCTTGGCCCAGCAGCTCACCGAAGCCACCGACCGCATTGCCGAGCTTTCCGGTGAACTGACCACCAGCCGAACCGACTTGGACCGCCTGCGCCAGGCCCAGGCCGAGTCTGGCGATGACCTCGCCGCCGAGATTGCCACCCTGTCGAGCCAATTGACGGCGGCACAGGAGAACTCGACAGCGCTGCAATCCCAGCTTTCCGCCGTCCAAAGCGAACGCAACCTTCTGGCCGATGAGTCGAGCGACTTGGCCCAGCAGCTCACCGAAGCTACCGACCGCATCGCCGAGCTGTCGGAGGAACTCGCCACCAGCCAGACCGACCTGTCTCGCCTCCACCAGGCTCAAGCCGAGTCCGGGGACAACTCCGCCGCCGAATTGGCGGAATACGCGACGCGTCTCGACGAGCTATCCAACCAACTCGGAGCCATGCGCCGGGAGCGTGACGACTATGCCGAGCAAGCTGAGAACCTGCGAAATCTGGCCGAGGAGCAACGGGTTCAGATCGAACAAAACGAATCCATGGTCGGCGAACTCCAGTCCCAGTTGGCGGCCGCTGATAGCGTGGACGATTCAGCTCTGACCGCAGTTCGCGATGAGCTGGCCAGCGTGTCCTCCGAGCGCGAAATGTTGGCGGGGGAACTCTCTAATCTCGAATCTCAGAACGCGGCTCTACAGCTTGAAATCGACGAGCTCAGAACCGCCAGCCAGACCGCGGTCGCGGACGATTCCTTACCCACCGAAGCCCCCGACCGCGCGATGCAGGAGCGGCTCGATGCGAGCCTGCGCGCCTTTGCCGTGCAGGAACGGGAAATGAACCGCCTCCGGGAGCAGTTGGAGGATGCCACCTCCCGCGCCGATGCCTCTGATGCCACCCTCGTCACGGTGCGCGACGAACTTGCGGGCCTCCAGACGGCCATGGCTGAACTGCAGGACGAGGCCGCCGCCAACGCCAAACAGGCCGCCTTCGCCGAATCTTCCACCGCCGCCCAGGAAGCCACCCTTGCAGAGCTGCGCCAGGAATTGGCCGACGCCCGCGCGGCAAACGAAAGTCGAGACATCGAACTCGCCGAGCTGAGCACTCAACTTGCCTCGGGTAGCTCGACCTCGACTGACCTCGCCGCCGAAAACGCCCGCCTGCAGGAGGAAGCTCGACTCGCCCGCGAGCAGACCGCGGCCCTTTCCCGCGAACTCGACACCCTACGCACCCGGGTGGCGGTCTCGAACACGACCCTCCGCGCCCCGGCCGGTCGGGCCGCGCCCTCCCGACCTTCCGCGGCCCCCATGCGTCCGACACCAGCCGTTTCGTTTCCCAACCCTGAGGCTCAGCCAACGGACGCCTCCCCCTCGGCCCAACCGGCAACCGCTCAAACCCCGGTCTTCGCCTCGAGCGAACCCGCGCCGACCCGGACCCGGTCCTCGGCGGCAACCGGACCGCGCCGTCATACCATTCTACCCGGGGAAACCCTTTCTCGCATCGCCCGCGACTTTTACGGCGACGGCAACCGCTGGCCGGAGATCCTCGCCGCCAACCGCGACGTGATTCCCGATCCCAACATGCTGCGCGTCGGCACGCCGATTGTGATCCCGTAGATCAGCAAAGACGTAGTGCCGTGCTTCAGCCAGCACTGACTTAGAGAAGCCACTCCACCACACCGGGGTCGTCTTGGCCCGCCGAAGTCTTGGCGAAGGAGGCTTGCCCCGGAACAGTTGCGCCTGAGCATCCGCAAGGACTCCCAAATCACACCGCGAATAGCGCGATCACCACGCTCAGCGAAACCATACTGCCAATCGCGCTGAACACGACAGCCGATGCCGCCAGGCCCTCATCTCCGCCCATCTGTTTGGCCATCGTGTAGGAAATCGCGGCGGTCGGACATGAAAGGCAGATGAGCAGAATGAGCATCGAGGCATCGTCCAATCCCAGCCAGCGGCCGAGCAGATAACCCAGCACCGGCGCGAGCAGGATTTTCTGCGCCGCCGCCAAGACCGCATGCTGACGGTTTCCTTTCAGGGGCACGCTCACCAAGGTCGCACCAATACACAGCAGCGCCAAGGGTAACGCCATCTGCGCGAGCGCACCAAGGGTACGATCCACTGCCGAGGGCAAGGCCGCTCCCGCCAGGCCAAAGCCGAGGCCGGCAACCGCCGAAACGATGATGGGATTACGGATGATCTCCACCAATGTGCTCCAGCCAAACCGTCGATTCGCCCCTTCTTGACTGATGGCGAGGAAGATCACGGTCACGGCGTTGTGCAGAATTACCATCGGGGCAAAGGCGAGCATGGCTTTACCCAGCGGAATGCCCGGTATTGTCAGCAAGAGCGGCAAGGCCACGAAAGAGAGATTCCCCCGAAACGCAGCCTGCACGTAAGTGCCCCGACTGCGGTTGGAAACGCCAAACAAGGGAGAAAGCAACCAAGCCAGCCCGGCATTGAACAGGGTGGTCCCGGCCAAAACCATCATCAGCGGCCCGATCCCTCCGTCGCTTAAATCTGCCGAAACCATCGCGTAGAACACCGCCGCGGGTAGCCCTACCCAGTAGAGCAACTTGGTCATGCCCGCCACCAACTCCCTTGTAAGCATGCCCCCTTTCTGCAGCACGGCGCCCAATCCTATCACGAGGAAGATCGGGGCCAGCAGGTTGAAGACAGTCACCCGACCAGTGTTCAGCATCGGCGCGAGGGCGTCTAGTTGTTTTGCGCCGGGTGCCGGGATCTCGATCAGTCGCGATGGGGATTTGATTTTCCGGCCAGCCTGCCGCACCGTCTGGGAGCCATGCGCACCCTCATCGTTCCCGCAATTTTTGGTCTTATCCTGCTCGCCATCGCGATCACCACGCGTTCGGGCAAACTGGCGCGGGAAAACCCCGGGGCTCCGATCAACGCCGCGATGCGCGAAGCCATGGATATGATGGTGCTGGACCCCGCCGACGAAGCCGTGATCAACCAACTCTATCCGGAGGCGGAAATGAGCCAAACCGGTCTGCGCTACGTGGTCACCCAGCCCGGCGAAGGCACCGTCAAACCCACCCGCGGACAACCCGTGGCCATCCACTACCGGGGCAATTTTCTCGACGGCACCTACCTCGACGACAGCTACTCCAAAGGCCAGGCATTCAGCCTCCAAGCCGGCAAGGCCCAGGTTATTCCCGGCATGGATCAAGGCATCATGGACATGACCAAGGGCGAACGCCGGATTCTGATCATTCCCTACTGGCTCGGCTACGGAGAGGCCGGGGTGAAGGGCAAGATTCCCGAAAAAACCACCCTCGTATTTGAGGTCGAGTTGGTCGACATGCGGTAGCACCGCCGCCGCGGCAAGGCCTAAAAACCGAGAAACGCCCCGTGCTCGTCGAGCCACGTTTCGGCGGCTTGGTAGTCGGGGCATACCTCCGCGACCGCCCGCCAAAACCGGCGCGAGTGGTTCATTTCCCGCAGGTGCATCAACTCGTGATATATCACGTAATCACTCACCGATACCGGCGCCAGAATCAGTCGCCAATTCAGCGAAATCACGCCACCTTCGGTGCAGGAACCCCAGCGGGTGCGCTGGTTCCGAATGGTCACCCGTTTGACGTCCATGCCGGTTTCGGCCGCCAGCTCCCACGTCCGCGCCGTCAGCTCAATCCGCGCCCGCGAACGGAATGCGCCTTCCAGTGTGGGTCGCAGGTCCTGCCAGAGTTCGGCCACCCGAAACACATCGGCGCCCACCGCGACTTGGGGACGCTCGCCCCCCGTCGCGCGCTTAATCTCGGTCATCTCCCCCCGCCACATGATCTTCGTGCCGAGACTCCACTCCGCCGCCATCCGCGGACGCTTTTCATGACGCGCATACTCCCGTCTCAACCAGGTGCTGTGCTCCTTCACAAAGGCGCGCGCCTGTTTCTCGGTCCCGCGCGCCGGGATCGTCGCAACCGGTGTCCCGTCCCGGCGCAAAGTCAGTCGGTAATGTTTCGCCCGCAAGTTGCGGACAAACTCGATGGGCGGCATGGGTGCAGGGGCGACGACATCACGGGCGGGTGACTCAGCAGAGGGGGGGGCCAACGCGGGAGGTGCCGGCGCAACAACCGCCGGCTCGTTTCCGGAAAGATCAAACAAATCCAACTGCGCGCCGATACTCTCGATCCCTCATCTAGAAAACCCCGCGCGCCCAACACCACCCCAAAGCACTCCAAAACCAATTACTCCCGCCGATAGTTTAACCATATTGGTTAAACTACTGCCCGGGTGCGCCCCGGGGTGGGCAGGTCGAAGCAAGGCTCGAAGAGAGCCCAAACCCCCGATTCAGAGGGAAAGCCCCATGGCTGATGGACCCACCAACAGATGCATCATTACGAAGCCTGCTTTTTAACAGAGAATCCACGATTACCCGCTCATCGATGAACCCCATCACGAGAGAGCTGAGCGGACCTCAAGCTCGCCGAGTCCCTTCGGAAGTTTAACCAATATGGTTAAACTTCCGCCAGAGC
>CAKZMS010000317.1 GCA_937128785.1 uncultured Opitutaceae bacterium
TTCCCATCGCGGCCGGGTTCATCGCCCTCGCGGCCGGACCGCTGGGCATCAACATTGCGGAGAGCAACCAGACCGGTCCCCTCGTCGCGGCCACGGTCATGGATAATGCCGGGCTGGGCGCGATCGCCGGGGTGGTGATTCTGGTGGTCCTGTTCTGCTCGATGGCGTCCTCGATCGATTCTCTGCTGGCGGCCACGGCGGATCTGTTGGTCAAGGACGTGCATGGCGGATTGCTCGGAAAAGAACTGCCGGAGCGCGGTTTTCGGCGCGTGACCGGCACCGTGATTCTTGGCGTGGGCGTTCTGGCTTGGCTGCTGGCGGCGCCGCACTGGCCGATCATTCAAGCCCTGTTCATATCCGGACCCTTGGTGGCCAGTTTGATCTGGCCGGTCATCGCCGGATTGTTCTGGTCCCACTACAATCGAACTCTCGTGCTGGTTGGAATTGTGACGGCCTGTGCGCTCGGTGTTGGAGCCTACTTCACCTTGGGCTGGTTCACCGCGTCGCTCGTGGGCGCGGCGGTTTCCATGCTCTTCACCATCGCCTCGCGGTTCATCGCGCCGCGCCCGATCACGTCCTCCTCCTGAACCATGTTTTCCCAAACATTCCTCCATTTTCTCATCTTGCTGGCGCTGAGCTGGACCGCGGCCGGTGCCTTGGCGCTGATCGTGCTGCTCATCCGGGACTATCGCCAAGGCAAGCTCTGGTAGCCCGCCGCCCTGTCTCCTGATTCACGCCTTTTTTATCGTCATGGCCGCAAAGTCATCCGCCCAATCTTTTGAACAAAACCCGCTGACCGAAGTGCTGGCTCCGCCGCCGGACTCGGCGGCGATCCGCCCTGAACCGTCCGACTTGTTTCGCGACAATCCGGTCGATCTCCAGGTCCTGCGCGAGTTGGAGAACCGCAATATTCTCCATGCCGGGCAGTTCTCCTTCGAGCAGGTCGTGGAGTTGTGCAAGCTCGCCGCCATCCTCGAGAACATCGAGGTGTGGCCCTACCATCCACTCGATGGCAAAATCACGGTGACGGCTTTTTTTGAGGCCTCCACCCGCACCCGCACCAGCTTTGAAAGCGCGATCCTGCGGCTCGACGGCAAGATCATCTCCATCGCCGACGGTTCCACCACGGGACAGGCCAAGGGGGAGTCGTTGCAGGACATCGGCGAAATGTTCAACGCGTATGCCGATTTGGTGATCATGCGTCACACCGACACCGATGCGCCGGAACGAATTTTGGAAAACCTGCGCGCCCCACTCATCAACGCCGGCAACGGCAGCGGTGAGCATCCGACCCAGGCGCTGGCCGACTGGTATGCCCTTTTGAAATGGCAGCCGCGATTGGCCGAGCCCTACCGCCGAGGACAGCCGAAACTCAATCTCGGCATTCTCGGCACCCCCGGCTCCATGCGGGCCGTGAAATCCTTTCTGCTCATGGCCCTGCTGTTTCGGGATCACATTCGCAAGGTAACCATCATCTCTGAAATGGCGGATCCGTTCGGCGAGGACGTCACGGCGCAACTCGGCGATGCCGGCATCACCTACGAGGTCACCAACGACGTGCGCGAGCATCTGCCGGATCTCGATGTCATTTACATGAACTCCATCGCCTTTCTCGGCGATTCCTACAAGACGCTCGACAGCCGCTACAAACTCAATGCCGACAGCCCGTTGAAGAAAGACGCGGTGATTCTGCACCCGCTGGCGCGTCGTGATGAATTGGATACATCTTTGGACAAAACTTCCCACAACCTCTACTTTTCCCAGGCGCATGGCGCGGTATTCGTGCGCCAGGCCCTCCTGATGTCCGTGCTGGGCCGCCTCAAGGCGCTGCCCAGCTTCATCGACATTGAGAACTCCTCTTCCGACTGATGTGTGGCATTGCTGGATTCTTTAGCGCTCGGCCGCTGCCGGAGCGGGCGCCCGCCACGTTGGCCGACCAGTTGGTGACGATTCGTCACCGGGGGCCGGACGCGACGGGGGACTACCTCGACCGGGACCGCGGCGTGGCCTTGGGGCACACGCGCCTGTCGATCAACGATCTGGAGGGAGGCAAGCAGCCGATCGTGGCCCGTGACGGCGGTTGCGTGCTCACCATCAACGGCGAGTTCTACGACTTCAAACGCCACCGCTCGACGCTCATGGCGGAGGGCGACCGGTTCGCGACCAAGTCGGATTCCGAGATTGCCTTGGGGCTTTACCGGAAGATGGGGCTCGATTTCACCCGCGAGCTGCGGGGCGAGTTTGCCTTTACGCTTTACGATCGGGAACGGGATGAACTGATCCTCGTGCGTGACCGGTTTGGCGTGCGACCGCTCTTCACCTGGGTGTCCCCTGACGGCGCGACCTTGGTTTACGGATCGGAGGTGAAAGCGATCCTGGCTCATCCCGACGTCGACGCCAAACTCGACCCCAAGGCGGCCCTGCACCAGCTCATGCAGACCATTGCGCCCGGCATGAGTGCCTTCAGCGGCGTGAGTTCCCTGGCCCCGGGCCACCTCATGCGGGTGCGGCGCCGGGAGGGCCGCCTCGAAATTTCCACCCACCGGTATTGGGATTTTGATTTCCCCCGCGAGGCCGATCGCCCGACGAAGTTCGACGAGCAGGCCCACGTGGAGCGGGTGCGGGAGGAGTTGATCCGCGCCATCGTGCTGCGGTTGGAAGCGGATGTGCCGGTGGGGTGTTACCTGTCGGGCGGGATCGACTCGTGTTGCATCCTGGGGCTCGCCTCCGGGGCGATGCAGTCGCCGGTGAAGGCTTACACCATTTCGTTCGACGACGATGCCTACGATGAAGCGCCCATCGCCCGGGAAATGGCGGAGTCGATGCAGGCGGATCAGGAAGTCATCCACCTGCGGGCGGAAGACCTCTACGGGGAGAATTACATCAACACGGTGTGGCACTGCGAGCGGACCTTCTACAACACGCTGGGGGTGGCCAAAAACCTGATGTCCCGTCGGGTGTGGGATTCGGGCTACCGCTGCGTCATCACCGGCGAGGGAGCCGACGAACTGTTCGCGGGATACCCGGCCTTGAAACGCGACATGTTTCTGCACGGTCTCAGCCACGAACCTCCGGAAGTGCGGGCTGAGTATCAGGCGGCCTTGGACAAGACCAATTCGTTGTTCAAAGGAGCCATCCTCGCCGAGAACCAGCGCCACCACGATGCTTGGGAGTCGTTGTGCGGATTCACGCCCTCCTGGATCCAGCCTTGGATGGACACCCTCGATCTCGCCCGACCGTTGCTGCACGACGAAGTGGCCCACGAGTTGCGCGACTACGACCCGATCGCGGAAATTGCCGGTCGCATCGACGGGTCGATGCTGGTGGGGAGGCACCCGCTCGACATCGCCCAATACACGTGGTCGAAGTGCCAGCTGGAGGGCCAGATTCTCAACTGGGGTGGCGACCGGGTCGACATGGCCAACTCGATGGAGTCGCGCCCGGCTTTTCTCGACCACCACCTTGCCGCCGCGGCCGTCGACGTGCCACCGTCGTTGCGCATCAAAGGCAACATCGAGAAGCACGTGCTGCGCGAGGCGGTCAAAGGCGTGTTGCCCGAGGTGCTCTACAAGCGCGAAAAATTCGCCTTCATGGCGCCGCCGGCGCACACCGACAAGGCCAAGCAGGACCGGGTGGGGGAGCTCATTGCCGGATACCTCAACAACGACACGGTCAAGGATGCCGGGATCTGCTCCCCCGAGCGCGTGGCGGCTTTCCTCAACGATTATCGGGCCGACACCGACCCGACCTCACTGGTGCGCAAGGACACCCTGCTCAATCATCTCCTGACGCTGCACATCCTGCATCGCCAATTTGTGCGCCCCTGAATCTTCCATGGCCGAACCCGTTTCCAAGCCCACCGAGCTTTCCGTCGATCTGTCCCGCATCCAGGCCGACATCGAGGCCTTGGCGGCGATCGGTTTCGATGAGTCGGACAAAGGCATCTATCGGCAGGCGTTCACCGACAACGACATGGCGGGCAAGCGCTGGTTGTTGCATCGGATCGAGGAAAACGGGTTGGAGCCGGCGTCTGACGGAGCGGCCAATATTTCCGGAATTTTACCCGGACCGGCGGCCGCGGCCCCGCGGGTTTATGTGGGCCCCCACATCGATACCGTGCCGTGCGCCGGGATGCTCGATGGCACCTTGGGCGTGGTAATCGGTTTGGAATGCCTGCGCGCCATGCGAGCGGCTGGTGTGACCCCGGAACGCACGGTGGAGCTGATTGCCTTCAGCGACGAGGAGGGCCGGTTCGGCGGTATGTTTGGCTGAGAGGCGTTCACCGGCCGACTGACGCCGGAAAAACTCCTGAGCGCGCAGGATCTGAACGCCGTCCGGTTGGTCGATGCCATGCTGGAGCAGGGGCTTGATCCCAAACGTGCGTTGGAAGCGCGGCGGGATCCCGCGCAGATCGCTGCTTACCTCGAGCTTCACATCGAACAAGGACCGGTGCTCGACCAGAGCCTGCAGCAGGTGGGCATCGTCGAACAGATTACCGGCCTGCAGTCGTGGTCCCTCAAGCTCACCGGCGAAGCCAACCACGCGGGCACCACCCCGATGGATTATCGCCACGATGCGTTGATGGGTCTGGCGGATTTTGCCCACGAGATTCCCCGTATTCTCGATGAAAACGGCGGGGAACACAGCCGGGCCCCCATTGGCAAGGCGGAGCTCCAACCCGGCGCGCCGAACTCGGTGCCGGGCGCGGTGGTGTTTTCCCTCGATTTCCGTGCCCCGGATTCGGCGACGCTCGAGGCTCTGGCGCCAGCGTTTCAAAAAGCGCTGG
>CAKZMS010000318.1 GCA_937128785.1 uncultured Opitutaceae bacterium
ATATATCTCTACGTTGGAGACTGCTGCAGCGTTAAAACAGAACCCGTCTCCGATCGAACCTGGCTAACTACTCCAACAAACCCGCCAACGCCGTTTTCTTACTCAGACGAAAGGCGTGCCGCAGGGCCGCAAAGGCCTCAATCAACTCCGAGGGTCCACCTGCCCGAACGAAGCGCATCGACAACGAGCCCCCGTCGCAGTGCACGTCGGCCTCCACGCCCTCGACCGTCAGCACGCAATTCGAGCAATCCGACGGGTAGTCGACTTGCAGGCCCGTGGCGCCGTCCAATTCCTCCACGGCGTCGATGACCGCCTCGACCGACACCCCCTTGGTCAGATCGAAGACGATCTCACTGAACTGCCCGGCAAACAGCTGCTCAAACGCTTCCCCACCCAGACAACCCGGTTGCACATCATACAACGTCTGGCGGCCCTCAAAGTGAGCCGGATCATCCGGACTCAGGGCATAGGCGATTTCAAAGATGAAATCCTTCGCCGTCAGCACGGCGTGGGGCGAGGTCACCTCCAGGGTCAGTTCCTTGCGCTTGTAGCTCAACTCCGCCCGGGCCCGCTGAAACCACTCCTCCGCCTCCGGCCCGACGTGCTCCTCACAACGCCGCCCAAAAAACGCCCGCGTGGCCGGCGAAAGCGAATCCGGCACCGAGTGGCGCCCCTTCTTGAACCCCGGCAGACGTTTGACCGGCCCCCCGCCCAAGTCCCCCACCATGCGCACCCGCGAGACATATGTGGTAAGGTCGGCGTCGTCCAAAGGCATAAGCCGCTGATTGAGAGTGATTCCGGCCGGGGACGCACCCCTATTTTGGCCTGCGGATCACCCGCTGAGCCCCCCAAGCCGCCTTTTATCAAAAAACCCGCAACTTCCGCCGGTCTGCCGAGTATTACTAAAAAGCGATCCGTGGGTTCGCATTCCTACTTCCGATCTGATTTTTTCTCTTCACCTGTGAAAGCCCTCTTACCTTCCACGCTTTACTCTCACACCCGTAATTTGCTTCTGGTCAGCCTGCTGACGGGGGCCACGGCCTTCCTGACCGGATGCGGTTCCGCCGAGGGTGGGGACACTGAGGCCAAAACCGCCGACAAGTCCGACAATGCCGATGCCGGCAAGGAGAAGGAAAAGAAGAAAGCGGAGCCGATTCCGGTCCAAATCGCATCGGTGAGCCGCGGGCCCATCGCCGCCACCCTGGCGTTCAACTCGACGCTGGAGACCGAATCGACGGTGGACCTGTTCCCCCAGGTTGCCGGCCAGGTGGAGGAACTGCTCGTGGAGGAAGGCGATTTCGTGGAGGCCGGCGATCCTCTCATCAAAATCGACGAACGCGAGTGGCGGGTCGATGCCGACGAGGCCTTCGTCAACTTGGAACGCGAGAAGGCCAACTTCGCCCGCAGTGAAAGCCTCTACGAACGCAACCTCATCAACCAGCAGGAATACGAGAACGCCCGGTTCCAGCTCGAACAAATGCGGCTCCGCCACGAACGCGCCAAGATCCGGCTCGACCATGCCACCGTTCGTGCGCCCTTCGACGGCGTGATCTCCGAGCGCGAGGTCCAGGTCGGTGCCCGCGTCGGCAATAATACCAAACTGTTCTCTCTCGTCAGCCTGCAGGACATGGTCGCCCGCGTGTTCGTGCCGGGTCGTTACCTGCCCGAGGTCGCCAAAGATCAGGCCGCGACCATCACGTCGGAGTTTCTGCCCGATCGCAGCTTTGCCGGTTGGGTGAAGCGCATCAGCCCGGTCATCGATCCCCAAAGCGGCACCTTCAAGGTCACCGTCGGCCTCAACAATCCCGAACGCGACATCCTGCCCGGACTCTTCGTCAAGGCCACCATCGTCACCGAGGAGAAAGCAGCCGCCCTGCTCGTGCCCAAACGGGCCATCGTTTACGACGGTGGCAACCAGTTCATCTTCACCGTCAAGGACGGGGAAGCCCATCGCCTGCCGCTCAACCCCGGATTCGAAACCGCCGAGACGATCGAGGTGCTGTCCGGACTCGAGGAAGGCGATCCGGTCATCGTGCTCGGCCAGTCCGGTTTGAAGGATGAGGCCCCCGTCAAAGTGGTGAATCCGGAATTATTGCCGGACGCTCCGCAAGTCGCCGAGGCCGACACCTCGGAAGACACCGCAGAAGAGTCCTGATCCCCCCTTCAAGCCCAGACGCCTCCGGCCATGCCCCGTCGTTTTAATCCCGAGGACTCCAGCTTCGCCTTCACGACGCGCCGCCCCGTCGCCATTTTGATGGTGGTGTTGGCCGTCGTCGTGTTCGGCTGGGTCTCCTACAATCGCCTCGCCCTCACGCTCATGCCTGACATGAGCTACCCGTCGCTCACCGTGCGCACGGAATACCCCGGCACCGCCCCGGAGGAGATCGAGAACACCATCTCGCAACGCCTCGAGCAGGAATTGGGTATCGTCCCCGGCCTCACCTCGATCAGCTCCATCTCCAAAGCCGGCCAGTCCGACGTGATCATGGAGTTCGGCTGGGAGACCGACATGAACACGGTCGCCGCCGATGTTCGCGAAAAGGTCGACCGCGTGCGGATGCCGGACGACGCCGAGCGCCCCATCCTGCTGCGCTACGATCCTACGCTCGATCCCATCATGCGCTTCGGCTTGGCCGGCCCCCAGTCACTCTACGACCTGCGCTACCTCGCCGAATACGACATCAAGCGCCGCCTCGAATCCCTTGAGGGAGTGGCCGCGGTAAAGGTCAAAGGCGGCCTGGAGGAACTGTTTCTCGTCGCCATCGATGAATCCCGCCTCGCCACTCTCGGCCTCGATATCACGCAGATCGGTCGCCGGCTGGATCAGGGCAACGTGAACCTGCCCGGCGGCAACCTCAGCGAAGGTCAGACCGAATATCTCATCCGCACCATGAACGAATTCCGTTCATTGGCGGAAATCGAGGAGCTTATCGTGGCTTCCCAAAACGGCGTCGATATCCGCGTCCGCGACATCGGCACGGTGTCACGCTACCACCGCGACCGCGAGGTCATCACCGCGGTGAAGGGCCAGGAAAGCATCGAGCTCGACCTCCACGAACAGGCCGACCCCAATCTCGAGGA
>CAKZMS010000319.1 GCA_937128785.1 uncultured Opitutaceae bacterium
CTCTGACGCGCGGGTATTTTTTGGCGGGACGCTTGAAGTCCATCATCGCTTGCCGCGGCAGGAGGCGGAGGCTCTGGCAATAACCTCCGGGGGAGTAGATCTTGCCCTTGGTGCCGGTGACGATCTGGCCGAACTCTTCGTGCAGGTCGACGCCCTCATCCAATTCGGAGGGGCGAGACGGACGCAGGTCGCCGTCAGACCAAAGAAACTCGACCGGCTTGGGGAGGGCCTTGCCGGCACTGTTCTTCGAGAACTTGTAGCGAATGACGGAATTAGCCGGAGCCACCTCGTCGGTGAACGGAGTGACCGCATCGACGACTACTTCGTCAGGAATACCCAAATCGAGGGACCAGAATGCAGCGTCAAAAAGATGGCAGCCAATGTCACCTAAAGCGCCACAACCGTAGTCCCACGAGGCGCGCCATTTCTTGGGATGCAGGCCCGCACTGAACGGCCGGCTCGGTCCGATCGGTCCCAGCCACATGTCCCAGTTCACACTATCGGGCTTGGGAGTCGGCGCGAAATCGACGGACGGATCCTGCGGCCAGATCGGGCGGTTGGTCCAGTAGCGCACCTGGGTGACGTCGCCAATCGCGTCGGCTTCGACCCATTCGCGGAGGAGTCGCATGCCTTCGAACGTGTGGCCTTGGATGCCCATCTGCGTGGTCACGCCATAGTGGCGGGAAGCGAGCAGGAGTTGGCGGGCTTCCCAGATATTGTTGGTCAGCGGTTTTTGGGAAAAGACGTGTTTGCCCATTGCCATGGCCATCATCAATGCCGGGTAGTGCGAGTGGTCCGGGGTGGTGACCGTAACCGCATCGATGTCCTTACCCATTTTGTCGAACATCTCGCGATAGTCCGTGAAAGTCGGGACGCCGGGATGACGCTCTAGGGAGATCGACGCGTCGCCCTCAAGGTCGACATCGCAAAGGGCGACAATGTTACCGTAGAGGGCCGCCTCCTGGGTGTCTCCCTTGCCTTTGCCACCCACGCCGATGCAGGCGATGTTGAGTTGGTTGGCGGGGGAGTCGCTTTGTTGGGCGCGAATGAAATGAGGCATCGACAAGGCACTCGCGGCCACGGCGGCGGTCTTCACAAAATCGCGGCGGCTGGGTGCGGTCGGGGTATCGGATTCGGGGGGCATGAGCGGGATATTGAGACGAGATGGGGAGGAGGAAACCGCTAACGTGCGTAACTGTTCCACCTCGGGTGGAGATAAACAAGGGAAGGCGTGACCGCTGGGCGCGCCGAGCAGTGGAGTGGAGCAGCGCTTGAGCGGATGAAACCCCGCGGTCAACGCCCGCGGCTACAGCGGACCGAAGGCAGGCGGCGTTGATCGGCAAAACAAAACCGGGTGCCGCACGATGGCGAACACCCGGTTAGGGGAAGTTAAAACGGACGAGGCCGGGAATCAGTAGCGATAGCCGAAGCTGACGTTGATCGTCATGCTCTCGAGGGTCAGCTGTTCGAGACGGTCCAGCACATCGTAGTAGATATACTGGGACTCCTCGGTCACGTTGATCAGGTCAACCGCCACCCGGAAACCGCTTTCCCAACGGTAACGGATACCAATGTCGAGACGCCCTGCCCCTTCGACGAACTCATTGTTCGTTCCGTTGGCAGCAGCGGATGGCACGATCAGGTAGTCATCACGGAAGTTGTAAGCGAAGCGGGTGGAGAATCCGCCGCGCTCGTAGAAGAGCACCGCGTTGTAGGTGTTTTCGGACGTGCCGGGGAACGGGTTGGAGTTACCGTTATCGTCGATGTATTCGGAGTCGACGTAGGTGTAGTTCAACATGGTTCCAAAGTCGTCAAATGGAGCCGGCAGGAAAGTGAACGGAGTCTGGAAGGACATTTCCACGCCTTTGATGTCGGCGGAGCCACCGTTGCGGAAGGTGTCGACCTGAAAGTCCTGGACCGGAATACCCACACTCGGGAATCCCACCGTCTCGGTGAAGGTGGTCGGCACGATGAAGTTGTCGACGTCCTTGATGAAACCGGTGATGGCGAACATGCCTTCGTCGTTTTCCCCAAAATAGGTTTCGATACCAAGGTCGTATTGCCAGGCGCTAAATGGGTCGAGTTGCGGGTTGCCGCGTTCAATCTCACTATCGGGTTCACTGACGCTCACCCGCGGGCTCATTTCATTAACAGTCGGACGGGTCATGGCCTGAGAGATGGCGCCCCGCACTTGGAAGGGTGCTTGAGGATCGTCCGGCGAAAGAATGATGTTAAACGAGGGCAGAATCTCCGAGTAGTTCTGGTCAAGGTAAGTCGGTTCATCCAATACTTCGACGTCTCCTGAGTTCGTTTCGGCGCTGATCTTGCCGACGCCACCCGCTTCGGTGTCGACGTAGCGCAGGCCGATATTACCGCGGGTGCGGGCGCTACCAATGGCTTCATTGAAGTTGGCTTGGAAATAAAACGCCGTGGTTTCTTCCTCCACCGTGTAAACATTGCTGTTGCCGGTGATGTCCAGGGGGCCCTCAAGGGGATACTGTTCAATCAGACCAGGAGAATCGACCACCAACCAGGTGTTGGGGAATCCTTCGGGTCCTTGGCCAAAGCCAAAGTCGTTATGAGCGGATACACCATAATCGGTGCTGCCGTCCGCCGCCGTGATCGAACCGGGGGCAGTGGAGTCGACACTGCTGCCTTGTTTACGATCGAACTCATTGTCGGTGAAACGTACGCCGGCTTCAACGGAGGAGAAGAAGCCATCGTCATCGAGACGACGCTCGAAATCGAGGCGCGCCACGGTTTCCTCATAGCTGATGACCCGTCGTTGCTGGTTGAGATTGCGGAAGGAGATCTCATCGGCGGTGCGTAAGATTGCGGGGGTAGTCATGGCCGGCATGCGGAAATTACCCCGCATGTCATAGGACCCCAAACCATCGCGGTTGACGCGGCTGGCCGCGTTGGTCTGCACCCAGTCTTCCTCACCATCGGAGACGCTCACTTCGCCGGAGAAACGAATGAGATCCTGGTCCCATTCGAAACCACCGGTGATGCCGGTGGACTCGACGTCGGCTTCGCGGAAGAGGGAGTCTTGATCGGTGCGATGACGATCAAACGTGCCTTGCACCAGGGTGTTAGTGACCGGATCCACCACCCCTCCGTTGAGGCGGCCACGACCCCACGTCATTTGTATACGGGAGCGCTCTTCGTCACGTTCCTCACGGGAAATCAAAGTGTCGATGTAGAGCTCCAGATTATCATTGGGGCGAAACTGAAGGGTGCTGGTAAGATTGAGACGGGGGTTGTCTCCATTCTTGGAGAAATATCGGGTCCGGTTCGGATAAGCCGCGCCGATGAGCGCTTGTTGGGCGGGGTCGCTGTCGTCGCGCAGGAATCTGGCCGTCACAATGCGGAAATCCTGGTTGCTCTCAACGCGGTCGACGCGACGGTCACGCTCTTCGTAAGTGGCTTGGATGAGGAAGCCCGCTTTGCCTTCACCAAAGACGTTGGAATAGAATCCGCTGAAGCCGGGCTCATCCGAATCCTTGAAGTCATTCGTAGCGTAGCTGATGTCAGCGCCGTAGGAGAGCTTACCGATTTCGAGCGGCTTGAAGGTGTTGAGCTTCACGGTGCCACCCACGCCACCTTCGACGTCACGGGCGGAGGGCGACTTGATGACCTCAATGGAGTTGTAGAGGTCGGAATTGAAAACCGATAACTGCGCGTCCCGCTCCGGACTGGAGTCATCGACCGTTACCATGGAGGAACGACCGTTGATCTCAACGCGGGTGAAGTTGGGGTTGAGGCCGCGCACGGAGACCTTTTCACCTTCACCATTGTTGCGAGTCATCGCGACACCGGTGATGCGCTGGATGGCTTCAGCCAAATTGGTGTCGGGGAACTGGCCGATTTCCTCGGCCATGATCGAATCGGTGACTTGGTTGGCTTGACGCTTGGCGTCGAGGGAATCGGCCAAGGCGGAACGATAACCATTAACGGAGAAGGCCTCCATTTCGACAACATCCTCGTCTTCGTTCGACGCGGTCTGGCCGAAGACGGCCAGCGGAGAAAACGCGAGCAAGGCGGAGAGAATAAAACGCGCCCGAGGCATTGATCGGCGCGGCAAAGACTTCACGACATCAGTGGAAGATTGCATGGTAATTGGGTTCGAGGCTTTGACTCTGTGGGAGATTGAGAGGCGGCGAATGGCGTAACGGGTATTCGTCACCCAACCGGCGGAGTCGGGGTTAGGTTTAGGATTCGCAGCAAGGAACACGGCCTCATTTCCCTCGATGGCTATTCCGTGAAACCGTTACGCAACGAAACCGGCAGAGGTGTTGGAAACACGACTGTAACGTTGGGCGGCGAAGCTTGGTTTCACCCGCCCCTCGGTGGGCTCCGGCGCGCTCGTAGGAAGGCCGGCCGAATCACCGGTGAAGTGACAATTCGGCGACAGCCCTACTGCTGGGCAACCTGGGCCGAATTCAGCTGACCGCGAAACAGCGGGCTGGCGCAGATCTCGACAATCAGGTCCTTAAATCCAGCGTATTCGTCGAGATTCTTGAGCGCCAGATCATCAGCCGCGATTTGTTCGGAGAATGACAAAGGGTGCCCGAGCGCGTAAGTGAACAGTTTCTCCGTGATGGCCTTGCCGAATTGATCCGAGCGGCCCTTGAGCACGCGCTTCAATTCATCCGCGCCATCAAACTCTTCACCGGAGATCCGGCCGCGCGAGTCGATGGGCTGGCCGTTGCGGTAGGTGTCACGGAACTCGCCCACAGCGTTGAAGTGCTCCAACGCCAGTCCCCAGCCATCAATGCCCCGATGGCAGTCACGACAGGACTCAACGTCGCGGTGTCGCGCCAGCATTTCCGGGATCGTGGTCGAACCACGCACATCTGGTTCGATGGGCTCGACGTCGGCCGGAGCCGGGGACGGCGGATCACCCAAAATGTTCTCCAGCACCCAGACTCCCCGCACGACCGGAGAGGTGCGACTGCCATTCGAGGTGAGCTTGAGCACACTGGCTTGTCCCAGCAATCCTCCCCGGGGGCTGTTGTCCGGCAGGGTGACCTTGCGGAAATCGCTCCCTGCGATGCCGGGCAATTCGTAGTGCGTCGCCAGGCGTTCGTTAATCACCACAAACTCCGAATCCAGAAACGACTCGAGGGGCAGGTTTTCCTGTAGCACCAGTTCAAAGAACTTTTCACTCTCCTGCCGCATCATGTTTTCCAGCAGCGGATCGTAATCCTCATATAACTTGGGATCCGGCTTCATCAGTTCGATGTGATTGAGCCCCAACCACTGGCCGGTGAAATCCGTGACGAAGCGATCCGCCCGTTGGTCTTCCAACATGCGCAGGGCCTGCGCTCGAATGACTTCAGGGTCGAGCAACTCGCCACTGGCCGCGAGATCAAGCAGCTCCTGGTCCGGCATCGAGTTCCACAGAAAGTAAGACAGTCGACTGGCCAACGCCCACACATCCCGCCCCTGGCCTTGGTCATAATTGAAGAGAAACCGGGGTGAACACAGGGCCCCTTCCACCACATTACGCATCGACTCTTCGGCGGTCAGGCCCTGATCTAGCCCGGTGTAATACAGGCGGTTGAAGTTCTGCACCGTCGACTCCGGCACCGGGCGGCGAAAGGCGAGAAAGAGGAAGTCGGCGATCCGCTTCTCCACTTCGGCATCGGTCTCTCCCAGCAAATGTTGGTGGACCGGCGACGGAAAGGAATCGATGGCCGGCCCGATGACCTCGATGGTTTTCACTTCCAATAGATCCGCCACCAAACGCTCCTCCCCTTCCACCGTCGCGATGGGGGATTGATTGAGCACCGCCGCGGAGGCGTAGTGGATCATGATGTTCTCGCCTTCGTAGAGCCGCACATCGACTGCCTTGGTCTCGAGCTCGTCCTGGAGGTAAAAATACCCCACGCGCCGTCCGGGCACACTGGCGGCATCCATGTGGCGGGCTTCCGAAGCCTGAATCGCCACGATCGAAACCAGTCCGGGTTCGTGCGCCTCGCGGCGCTTACGCTTCTTCAGATTGTTTTCGTAGTTCTCGCGCTCGTAAGTGTAGTCGATACCCGCGGCCTCGAGCTCGGTGCGCAGATCACGGGCCAAGCCTTCCACCCGGATGCGATACTTCCCGTCCTGGGGTGCGACAAACCCCTCCGGCCACATCACGTGTTTGCGGTCGCGACTGGAGGACGTGATCACAAAGTCGCCCCGCTCCTCGACGTTGTGGCCGTGGCCAATCGTGCCGACTTGATAGACGCGATGGTCGCGCACGTCCTGTTCACTGGTGATGGCGAGGTGCGCGATCTCCCGGGCATTGTTCTGCAGTTTAAGCACCATCTCCGGATTCGCGTCCAAGGTGATGGCGAGATTCTGAAACCCTTCGATCTCAGGATCCGCCGGCAGATTTTCCGACAACAAAAGATCGATCCCCAACAGGTCCTTAACCGTGTTATCGAGGGCGGTGTGACTGAGTCGCCGGATGGCAATCCGCCCGCCCCCGACCTGCTCGGCGGCGGCAATGCGCAGACGGGTATCAATCGCCTCGATCACGTCGGCCATGACATCCGGATCAGGCCGGACTTCCTCTTCTGGAGGCATGTCGCCGATGATCAGAATGTCGGAAATGTCCTGCCACGTGATGGCATTCTCCGCTTTGGAAAAGTCCGTGCTGAGATCATCGAGCCGGATGTCTCCCTTTTGCTTTTCGGGGCCGTGACATTTGAAGCAATGCTCCTCCATGAAGGGCGTGAGCAGCTCGCCGAATTCGGCGGATGCCGCGCCGGTTGCGGCAGTGCTCGCCGCCAAGGCACATCCCACGGCCAAACGGGAAAATCGAAAACCCCGGTGCTTCATGATTGATCGTCCTACCAATGTCGTCACTCCACCCGGACCGGATCAGATCAACTCATTGTTGATGTTGCCCGTGGATCCCGCGAAGCGATCCTGATCGATACCCAAGCCTTGTAGCATCGAAACAAACACATTGCTCAGCGGCATGGTGCCTTGCTCGTAGATGAGGTCTTGGCCGGTGTGGTTGAGATCCCCTCCGGCCACCAGCACCGGCAGATTCTTGTTGGAGTGGGAGCTGCCATTGCCGAGACCGCTGCCGAACAAGATCTGGGTGCGATCAAAGAGTGAGGCGCCGCCGTCATCGATCTCCTTCAAGCGTGTCATGAACTTGGCCAGGGAGCGGGTGTGCATCTGTTCGATGCGAATCAATTCTTCGAGCACCTCCGGGTCTTTGCCGTGGTGGGATTGCCCGTGATAACCGGAAAGCTGGTCGCCGCCCAAGATGATCGGCAGACCGCCGGCCGGCAACTCAATGGAGGCCACGCGAGTCGAATCGTGCTGCAGGGCGAGCGCCGTCATTTCGAACATCAGGTCGAGGTTCTCGTGGAATGTGGTCGGGCGCTCAAGCAGGGGCGGCACGCCAGGCTTGGGGGTATTGACCCACTGTTGCTGACGTTCGATGCGTTTCTCCACATCGCGGATGGAAGAGAAGTAGGCATCGATCTTTTGCCGGTCTTCGTAGTCGATCTCCTTTTGCAAGGAGCGGGCATCGTCGGCCACCATATCGAGCACGCTGCGTTGGAATCCCATCGCGCGGTCGGCCGCCTCGGGATTGAGATCGTCGACAAACAGGCGCTCGAAGACTTTGACCGGATCGGCCTGCGGCAACAGCGGAACCCCGTTCTCATCCCACGACAGGGTTTGCGAGGGCTTACCTTCGGAAGCGCCGAGTTGGATCGAGCTGAACCGGCTGTCCCGACTGAGGTGTTTGGCCGCCACCTGATCGAGGGTGATCTGGTTGCGCACCATGATCGACTCGCCAATGTATTCCGGTTGATAGACGCCGGAGAGAAAGGAGGGCGTGCCTTTGTGACCACCGTTGATGCCGTGATCGACTCCTGAAACGAGCGTGAAGTCGTTCCGGTGTTCCATCAGAGGCTCGATCAGCTTCGGCACGCGGGTGCTGCCGGGCGTAGGGTGCCACTCGCCCGGATACATGCCGAGGAAGGTGCCGACGCAGACAAAGCGACGTCGCACATCGGCCACCGATTTGGCGGTGGCGGCGGGCAGCGGGATGGAGTTGAGGAACGGGAGAGCCAACAGGCCTCCGGCTCCACGCAGGAATTGTCGGCGATTGAAATGAGCTACGTTTCTCATGACGGGGTGGCAGAGATGAAGGGTGGTGGGTAACGAAACGGGGGTAGGTCGCCGACAGGCGCCCGCTATGCGAGAAGAGCCAAAATCGGCCGAAAACGGTCATTTTCCAACCCAAAACGGGCCGGATCCGCTAAAGCGTTTGGTAAAACGGTTAAGCGGTGGAGGTGACGTGCGGGCACCAAAAGGGGTCGAGTCGTAAAAAATGAATTACGGCTGCGCCTTCATTCACTTTTTAACGACATCAACCCCAGGGGGATTCGAACGTCATCGGGGTCATGTCGTGAATCTCGCCGAAGCCTCAGCGAAGGCGGATCCGACCTGACCCCTTCCCCGCACGCCAGCAAATCTGCCGTCCTACTCCGCCGCGTAATTTTCCCAATGCGGGCCAACCTCCGCCGCCCCGACCGCTTCCGCGAACACCAGCAGCCGATACCGCAGCGTGATTATTTCGCCGGGCTCGATCTGCCAATCGTGCTCCTGGGCCGGGACGTAGTTGAAGAAGACATGTTTACCTTCGTCGGGCCAGATGCGCATCCGCTGCGGCGCATCGTGGTTTTCGGGGTGACCCATGATCACCACCGAAGACTCACCTGACTCGGTGGGTCCATGCATGATCACCCAATCACCCCGTGTGGCGTGACCTTCGGTGCGATCCAAGCCCGTCGATGTGATGTAAGAGTCATTGTCCTCGCCCCACTTTTCCGGCGCCCGGAAAGCGATGCCGCCGCCATAACGGTAAGCGGGCATCTCCAACGCATGGTCCGAGATATTCGTCTGCACCACCGTGTAGTCGACGACATGGGCATCGCCTAGAACTTGGGCGGAGACGGTGAAGGTTTCTTCCAAGATCACCACCTCCGGCAGGCCATCCTTCGCCAAAGCCACCTGTTGTTGACGCACCGTGAAGCCTGCCGAGCCGGCGGACTCCTCTCGCGCCAATACGCCCACAAACCGGACCTGGGCCTTGCCCGCACGAAGGTTCCAAAAATCCAAATCACGTCCGTTCCACTTGGTGCGCACCCAGGCATGCCAGACCCCCATGTGGTGAATGTGCTCGG
>CAKZMS010000320.1 GCA_937128785.1 uncultured Opitutaceae bacterium
TGAGTCGTTCTTATGATGGCGCACCCGCTCGTGTGTGCCCCTCGTCAGTCCTCGCATTTGGTTTGAAGGGGCATGGGGGTTCGGTGCTTGATGGAGAGTGTTTCTCGTCCCCCCAAACATCTTCATCACCTGGGGCCTTCGGGCGGTATCGCTGGTCCTGCTGGCCTCGCCATTGGTCTCCTCGGGGCAATTACCAGAGGAGGCCTCATTCAAGACCAGGTATGCATCTCTGGCGGCGGTTGAGGGGATTGAAATTCTGCAGTCGGAAGACTCCCTGATCGCCGTTTCGGGTCCGTGGCAGGGGCGGGTATTCATGAGCTCCTTGGCCGGAGAAGCAGGGGAAGCCATCGGTTGGTTCCGGGAAACCGGGGTGCAGGCGGTGAATGCCTCCCAGCGAATGGCTGCACAGGGTGGGGCAAGTCGGTTAAGATTTGGGCCCGAGTGGGGGCGGTTTGCTTTGTTCTTCGATGAGGGCGTGGAGCAAAATGCCGCCAATGTCAGGTCGCCGTCGGATCTGAATGATCGTCTGTTTACCGAACTGGGGCGGTCAGAACGCTCCATTACCCATGGTGCTGATCTCTCCCTGACCAATGCCAGCGGATTCAGGTTTGAGTTGGCCGTGAAAAGGCAAATCACGTTGCACACTCGCCGGGAGGTTGAAGCGGCCTTGCAGGTCGAGTTGAGCGATTCGGTCCGCTCGGTGGGGTTTGAAGCCACCACAAATATTGAGAATACGGGAGACCGCACGTGGCGGCGAAACACCGGCCTGATTTCAATTTGGGAATTGAGCTGTCTCGTGCCGTCTGCGGCCAACTGGGTCATTCATCCCGTGCGGGGAGAATTTGATGGAGTGACGGAGTATTTTACCTCTGCCGATGACCGCGTGCGGATGGGGGAGGGTATGGTGTTCTACCGGGCGGATGCCACGGGACTGAACAAAATCGGCGTCCCGCCCCAGCATTGTCGGAATGTGATGGGTGCCTACGACCCCGATCGTAATCTGCTGACCATCGTCAAGTTCGATCTGAATCCCCAAGGGATCTATGTGAATTCCCGATGGGAACACGAAAACCCCTACCGCGGTGATGTGACCAATGTGTTCAATGGAGAGGTGAACGCAGACTTGGGCCGAAACTGGCCGTTCTACGAATTGGAGAGCCAGTCTGACTCGCTTGAGTTGGCTCCCGGACAAACGCAGCGTTTCTCTCAGTCACTCTTTCATTTTCGAGGTAACCGAGAGGCCCTGTCTGAAATCAGTGAGGTCGTGTTGGGCGTGAGTCTTAAAATGCTCCCGCCGTAGTCGGGTTCGACCGGCCACTTTTGACATGGGCCGCGCCGTCCCTCGATCGGGAGGTCACTTCAGTTCCCAAGTGTAGTGGTAACTCGATAATTTCTTGGGCTTCGCGTCGGTGATTTGCACCACGTCCTCGATACGGGCTCCGCCCAGACCGGGGTAGTAAAGCCCGGGTTCGACGGTCACGACGGCGCCCTTGCGCAGGCGGCGTTTTACCGTGCCCATGCGGGGAGCTTCATGGACCGCGAGACCGAGACCGTGGCCGGTGCCGTGGAAGAAGCCGACGGCGCCGGTCTCCCGCAATTCGGTGACGTAGTTACGCTCGGCGAAGACTTGCTTGCAGGCCTCGTGGGGGACGGTGGCCATAACACCGGCTTTGATGGTGCGCAGGGCCGCCTTTTGCGCCTCGGCCACGGCTTCGATCAAGCGACGTTGCTCGTCGCTGGCTTCGCCGCGCAGGAAGGTGCGGGTCATGTCACCCCAGTAGCCCGTTTTGAACATGCGGGGAAAAATATCGATGATGATCAACTCATTGGCGCGGAGGGGACCGCTGCCGCGGCAATGCGGATCACAGGCTTGGTCACCGCCGGCGACGATGGTGTCGGCGGGGTAGCCACCGGCGTTGATACAGGCGGTCTGAATGGCGATGCGCACGCGCTCACTGGTGAGCACCCGACCGTCATGAATGAGTCGGCGCCCCTTGATAGTGGATTCGCGGAGCCTTTTTTCCGCGGCGGCAAAACCGACGGCCGCGCAACGATTGCCGTCTCGAACCGCTTTGGCCTCCTCATCGGTTTTGATTTCCCGTTGGGCAAATACCTCGCCGTCAATGACGTTGAGATCAAAGCCCATCGCCGAGAGCTTGACCAGCAGGGAGGACGGAAAGTCACCGGGAACTTCGATTTTCGTGACGCCCTCTTTCTGGATGAGAACGGCGATTTGGTCTGCCGGTCCGGGTTGTTTCGCGCCCGCAGCGAGGGCTGCCTCGGTGAGGTCCTCCAACGGCACGATTTGATCGAGGCTCGATTCCTTCAGGGCGCGGCCAAACTCCAGCGCGTTGAGGGCGGCGATTTTCCTGCGACCCACCTGCATCGCGATGAACGGGTCATGCACTTCGAAGCCGCAGAAGTAGCGCAGGTCGAGGTTGCTCAGAGTATCGTCGAAGAAGAGGAGGGCTTTTTTAGGCACGGAGAAAGCTGGGATTGTATTCGGGTGAGGGGAACATTAGCCCTCGCTTCGATGAAAAACGCAAATCTGGTTTCGCGGTGGTCGATGGGTTGGTTGCTGGCAGTTTTGGTTTTGACCGGCTGCGGGGGCAATGAACCCGAAGTCGCGGCTACCCCGAAAACCGTGAAGGATTGGTTTCCGATCAGCGTGGGTGAGGTGTCCGTCGACATGCAACTGGCCGTCACCACGAACG
>CAKZMS010000321.1 GCA_937128785.1 uncultured Opitutaceae bacterium
CAACTGAAACGCCCGGCACACGTCTGCGATGTCGATGGAGTGGGTAATGGATTTGACCCATGCCGGCAGCAACATGACCCGCAGACGACGGACGAGATTGACCAGCATGGAAAATGAAGATCCCCCGGGGCCGAAGATCAGGCCTGCTCGAAGGACCGTGACTTGGACCGAACGACTCCGCAGGACGGCCTCCACTTCCAAGCGGCTGCGCAAGTGGGGCGAAAGCTCCTCGTTGGCGTCGGGCATCAGACCACTGAGATATACCACGTGTTTGAGTCCGGCATCCTCCGCTGCCCGGATGAAATTGTCCGCCAGCAACAGATCGGTGTCCTCAAAACTCCCCTGCATGAGCCGGCTGGACGGAGCCATCGAATGGACGAGGTAGATGCCAAAATCGCAGCCCGTCAGGGCTTCGGTCAACTTGGGCAGCGAATACAAATCACACTGCCGCCACTCGATATCGCTATCGGACGGGTGGTGGGCGCTTACGCTGCTGCTGCGGGTGAGGGCACGAAGACGAAAGTCCGACTGCAACGTGTCCCGCAGGTGCGCGCCGACAAATCCACTCGCCCCGGTGAGAGCGATGGTGGGGCGAATGTTTTCCTCGGAGATGGGCATGGAAGTTCTCGACTCTGAGCGAGGAGGGAAAGATTAACCTGAAAACGGTTCTGCGCCAGACCCTCGGATCGTTTACGAACGGGTGTTGAATCGGATCCTGATTCAGCTGAGTCGATTTTATGTGGAAACGCGCTCTGGGAACGCCGAGCTCCAGCCCGGCCCCGAGAGGCAACAGCATGCCGAGCTGGAGCTCGGCGTTCCCAGGAATTGGACCTCTACCAACCCGCGCTGCGTTTGATGCGCAGGCCTTCGTAGAGGTCGGGGGGGATTTCTTGCAGGAAACGCGAGGGCGTCAGCAGCATGCCGCCCGGGCCGGCTTTGGTGGCGATCTTGGGGTAGCAGAGGTAAAGTTCGTTCTTTGCCCGCGTGACGGCGACGTAGAACAGACGACGCTCTTCCTCGACGTCGCCGGATTCGATGGCCCGCCGACCCGGGAACAGGCCGTCGGCGCAGCCGATCACGAAGACCACATCGTATTCCAGTCCCTTGGCCTGATGGATCGTGGTCAGCCGAATGGCCTCCGCCTCGTCTTCGACGCCGCGGTCGTTGGTTTCACCGTTGAGGAGGACGATTTGGGCCAGCAGGTCCTGCATCTCGGTGAAGCGGGCCGCGAATCCGGACAAAGCGGTGAGCTCGTCGATGCGATCGATGTAATCGGCGTAAGCGCCCTTGAGGTAGTCGCCATACCAACCGTCCATGGCGGTCTCGATGGTGATTTGCGGGGTCTCGTTGCGCATGTCCTCCGCGGTTTGCCGCAGCGAGGCGCAGAAACTCGGCCACTCATCACGGGCAGCCTTGGCCACTTTGCTTTTCACGTCATCGGTCTCCAGCGCGTCCACAAAATCAATCTGCATGAGGCGCGCGTGATCAAGGGCGGCATCATAGATTTTCTGAGCGCCTTTTTCCCCGATCTTGGGCAACAGGCAGGCGATGCGCTGCCACGCGGATGCGTCGGTGGGATTGTAGATAAAGCGGACCATCGCGACGAGATCGCGCACGTGCTGCCGCTCGAAGAATTTCACGCCGGAGGTGATGTGATAGGGGATGCCTACGCGAGAGAAGGTAAGCTGGGTTTCCAGCGCGACGAAGTGCGACCGATAGAGCACCGCGATCTCGTTGGGCGATACGCCTTCATCTTCAACCAGCGCACGGATGCGTTTGACCAAGAACTCAGCCTGTTCGCGGTCGTCCATGGCTTGGACGACAAAGGGTTTTTGCGAATGGGGACGTGCGGCCCGCAGCTCTTTGTCGAAGTGACGCCCAGCGGGTTGGGCGAGGAGCACGCCGTTCGCGAGTTCGAGGATCTCCGGGGTGGATCGGTAGTTGGTCTCGATCCGGTGCATGGCCGTTCCGGGGTGCCGGTCGGGGAAGGTCATGATGTTCTCAAAATCCGCCCCCCGCCACGAATAGATGCACTGGGCATCGTCGCCGACGGCCATGATGCAGTGGTGGGAAGCGAGCTTGTCGATGATCTGGGATTGGACGGTGTTGGTGTCCTGATACTCATCCACCAGCAGGTGCCGAAAACGGTGGGAGAAGTAGTCGGCGATCTTCTGATCCTCATTGAGGAGTTTCAGCCAGAGCTCCAGCAGATCGTCGTAGTCAACGACGTTTTGCTCCTGCTTGGCCTCCGCGTAGATTTTCGCGAAGGTCGGCAGGGCCATCGCGATGTCGGCGTATGGCGGGTAGTGCTTGTCGACGGTGTCGGCGAGGGTGTCCTGGGTATTGCGCGCCATGGACAGCACGCTGAAGAGCGGCTTGGGACGGGGGTTGGTCTTGTCCTTGAAGAAGCCCTTGTCCTCCGCCTCAACGGTGCGCTTGAGCAGCGACTCGGATTCGTCGGCGTCGAGGATGGTAAAGTTCTTGGGAAGTTTTAGCACTTCCGAGTCGCCGAACATCCGCAGCGCCTTGTTGCCCAGGCTATGAAAGGTCCCGCCCCAGAATCGGCGAGAGTCCTCGCCCGTGAGGTCATGGACCCGGTGAAGCATTTCCTTGGCCGCCTTGTTGGTGAAGGTCAGCAACATGATCTCGCCCGGAGGAACCCCCTGATGAAGCAACCAGGCGACGCGGTAGGTGAGGGTGCGGGTCTTGCCGGAGCCGGCGCCGGCGAGAACCAGCAGTGGCCCCGGATCGGCCGTCACCGCGGCGTATTGTTCGTCATTAAGGGCCGCGCGAAAGTCGATCGGCGGATAGCCGGGCTGAGTCGGTTTGTCGTCGTCGCGGTCGAGAATGAAATCCATGAACGAACGAAGTTCAGGGTTTCCGCCGTCGAACGAAAGCTGAATCTGGAAAATGCGGCAGGGTCGGCGTTATGGGGATTACCGGGACGGCGGAAGGTTCCCGCAGGACACGGCGCCGGCAGTAGAGGGTGGCGCGCACTTGAGAACTCAGTCCTAGGGTGGGCTTCCGTTGGCTTCCGGCCTCCCGCTGTCGATATCTTGACCTACGCTACTCTCCGCGGCAGCCTATGGTATACTTAACCCAACAAAAAATCGCCCCGTTGGACCAGTTTGGGAAACCCGATCGGGAGACTCCCGTGATGAAAGACAAACCAACCAGTAACGCCACAGGTTTCGGCGCACGCGGGTGGTTATTCCCCGTGACCGTGGTGGTGGGTATCGGTCTGCCTCTCGGAGGCACCTTGCTCCTGGCAAGTCTGGTTCCCGACTGGCGTGGAGTCTCCCTACCACTCCACTCCACTTTGGAGGTGGGGGGAGCCACGTTGGGAATGATGCTGGCGGTCATTTTCCTCTCGATCCAGCAGACGACTTTCACGTCTCGCCAAATGTGGATAGCCTGCGCTTTGGTGTCCATGGCCGGGTTCGATATATTCCACGGCAGTGTCCCGGTCGGGGACGTGTTCGTCTGGCTTCATGGCATGGCCGTTCTGGCTGGTGGGATCCTGTTCGCATTGGTGTGGTGGCCGGAACGCGCGATCTCCCGGACGGCCGGTTGGACGGTTGTGGGGGCAGTTTTGCTTCTCACAGCTTTGGTGGGGGTTTTTTCCGTGGTCTTTCCACAACACCTGCCGGCCATGATTGAAAATGGTGAGTTCACCTTTGCGGCAGATGTGCAAAACTTCCTCGGCGGGGGTCTCACCCTGCTTGCGGCTGTCAGTTTTGCGGTGCGCTACTACCGGGAGAGATCTCAGGAGGAACTGCAGTGGCTGTTTTTGTGCCTGCTCTTTGGCATGGCCGGTGTTCTCTTCCACCTATCCTCTATTTGGGAAGCGGCCTGGTGGTTCTGGCACATCGTGCGGTTTGGCGGATATCTGGTGGCATTCGGGCTGGCCGTCCGAATCTACCGGCAGTCGGAATCCCGATTCGGTCAGCTTATCGAAAAGTGCCCGATTCCCATGTGCTTTGTGAACGCCGAGGGTAAATTTGCCTACTCCAACGAACGGTTCACGGAGTCTTTTGGTTACACCCTAAAGGACGTCCCGACCCTGGACGCGTGGTGGGTGACTGCTTATCCTGATGAAAGCTACCGTAAGTGGGTGTTGGACACTTGGAACGCTGCGGTTCGGCGGGCCGCGGAAGACGGCTCCGCCATTGAGCCCGTGGAGTATCAGGTAACCTGCAAGGACCGCACAGAGAGGATAATCGAGATATCGGGTGCGACCATCGGCGACTCCTTTCTCGCCACGTTCATCGATGTGACCGAACGCGTCCGGGCCGAAGGTGAGATCATTGATCTGAACCTAAACTTGGAAAAACGCGTGAGGGCCCGCACCCACGAATTGAAAATCACCAATCAGGAATTGGAGTCGTTCTGTTACTCCCTTTCGCATGACCTCGTCACGCCGCTACGGGCGATCGACGGCTGGGCCCTGGTGCTGGCGGAGGATTATGCCCCGAAGTTGGATGAAGCGGGACACGATACGGTCACCCGCCTGCGGCAGGCTGCCCAGAGTATGGGAACCCGGATTCAAAACCTTCTTCAGCTTCTCCGGGTGAATCTACAGGAACCGGAACGACAGCCCGTCTCGATGGACGAGACTGTGCAATCAGCCCTGGCGCAATTGGAGCAGGAAGCGGATACCCTACCGTTACCGGTCTCCGTGCAGCCACTGCCTGTTTGTTCGGGGTCATCGGCTTTGTTGACCCGGGTTTGGATCAATTTGATTGGCAATGCGCTCAAGTTCTCCGCCGGGCGTAAAGACCCACTTGTGGTGGTGGGCACCGAGACTTTGGCGGGAGGAGAGACTGTCTATTTCGTCAAGGACAACGGCGCTGGTTTCGATATGCAGTATGCCGACAAGCTGTTCGGAGCATTTCAGCGCCTGCACCGTCCCACGGAATTTAAGGGCGAGGGGATTGGCCTGGCCCTGTCGCAACGGATCATTCAACGCCACGGCGGCCGCATCTGGGCGGAGGGGGTGGCTGATGAAGGTGCCACCTTTTTCTTCACCGTTCCGGATGCAGATGCTCCGGAAGTCCCGCCTAACTCCGTTTCCGGTGATGAACGCCACCCGAGTCCTGCTGGTTGAAGACGATCAAGGCAGTGGCAGGCTCCCCCCCCAAGGGCGAAAGCGCACCCGGATGGGTAATCCCATTGATCAAGCCAAGGACGGGGGCGAGGCCAGAGACTTTTGATAGTTGGCCACGGGAGCCCTCCCTTGGGTTCCAAAACGGGCATCGCGCCTGCTTCGGACCAAGAAGGTATCGGCTTGGAGGGTGACAACGGTGTCCCGCGGTGCGCGGCAGGGGCCGGCCTCGTGCTGGTCGTTGCGCCCGTGCCAGTTCACGGAGTGCCAGAGGTCCCAGCCACCGCCCGCGTCGGCATCGAGGCTGTCCCCGTGGTCGTCCACGCGTCCATCCAGCCAGTGCCACGCCGGACAATCATCATCCCCGGATTGCACGCCGATCGGTTTGTCGTCGTCGCGATCGATAATGAAATCCATGAACGGTCCAACCTCATGGTTTCGAGCGGCGAGCCAAGGCCGAAAGCTCGGGAAACGGCGCCATACCTTGCTTGAGCTCCGGGCGATTGTCGCGATGTTCACTTACGCCCCATGAAAATCGCTGCTGTTGCCCAACCGCCCACCGAGACCCATCTGCGCACCTTGGCCCAGATCGGAGTCGAAGACCTCTGCTTTTATGGCATGGCAGGTATGCCGCCGGAGCTGGAGGCGCTGCGAGCGGAGCAACAGAAAGCCGAACGGTGCGGTCTGCGGCTCTCGGTCATCGAGGGTGGTCCGCCGATTGATCGGATCGTGATGGGGACGGAGGGTCGCGACGCGCAGATCGAGGACTACAAGCGCGCCATCGGTCATATGGGCAAATTGGGCATCCGGACTCTGTGCTACAATTTCATGCCCCAGATCACCAAGGATGCGATGGTCATACGGACCTCGTTTGCGACCCCGGAAAGGGGCGGGGCCCTTACGAGCAGTTTTGAGCTGGCGGGATCCGATAATGATCGGGTGACCGACGCCGGCACCACCACCGATGGAAAGATGTGGGATAATCTGGAGTATTTCCTGCGGGAAATCGTGCCGGTGGCGGAGGAAGCGGAAGTGAATCTCGCGATGCACCCGGATGACCCGCCGCTTTCTCCGATGTGGAATCTGGCCCGCATTATGCGTAGCGTGGAAAACTACGAGCGGCTCTTTGCGCTGCAACCGAGTTCGGTCAACGGCCTGACCTTTTGCCAAGGCTGCTTCGCTGAAATGGGCGTCGATTTGGAGGCCACCATTCGTCGCTTCGCCGAGCGCATTCACTTTGTTCACTTTCGGGATGTCGCCGGATCACTGGAGGATTTTCGCGAGACCTTTCCGGACAATGGACCCAACGACATGGTGCGACTGATGCAGACGTATAAGGATATCGGATACGAAGAGTTCATTCGGGTCGACCATGTGCCGCAACTCGCCATCGAGGAGGGGTCGACCGAGGGTTACGGGATGCCGGGACACATTTTCGCCATTGGTTATCTCCGAGGATTGATGGAACCCATCTTCGGGTCAGCGCATCGAATGGAGTCGTGATGCGGGTCGCCCTCGCGCAGTTCATCTACGAGAGCAACACGTTCAATCCGGAGTTGGCCGAGATGTCCTGTTTTACGGAACGGGGGGTATGGCTCACAGAACCCGCGGCGATCAAAACGTGGGCGCAAGCAACGGACACCCAATTGCAGCGAAGTGTGGAAGTCCTGGCCGAAGCCGGGCACGAAACGGTGCCGGTGATGGTGGCAGTGTGTGGGGCGCCCGGCGGTCGACTGTCCGCGGCCTGCCACGACGCGTTGAAATCGGCGTTTCTCGATGGCCTAAGGGGAGCGGGGACCCTCGATGCCATGGTGCTGCACCTGCATGGCGCCGTGGCCGCGGAAGGTATTGATGACGTGGAGGGGGATTGGTTGGCGACGGTGCGCCAAGAGTTGGGTTTCACGGGGCCACTGGTGGTTTCCTTGGATCTGCATGCCAACGTCACGGCGGCGATGCTGGAGCACGCCGACGCAATCACGGCTTATCGCACCGCTCCCCACGAGGACTTTGCCGAGACCGGCGAACGGGCGGCGCAGTTGCTGTTGGACTTGCCGGAATCGACGACGCGAACCATGGCCAAGATCGCGGCGCTCATTCCCCCCATCTCAACCCATCATGAAGTGGGTCCGTTTGCGGAGATGTTGAATCGAGCCCGGGACCTGCAACGCCCAGCGGGCATTTTGGATGTCAGCCTGTTTCCCGTGCAACCGTGGCTCGATGTCGAAGGTCTCGGGACGAGTGTAGTTGTGACGGCGACAGACCCAGCGGAGGGGCAACGGGTGGCGCAGCAACTGGCCGAAGGGTGGTATGCTCAGCGTTTCGTTTGGCCGACGGGATTGCTCGCCTGGGATGAACTGCAATCGCGACTCGAACCACGATCTGATGGTCCGTGGTTGTTGGTGGACACTGCCGATGCGACGACGGGCGGCAGTGACGGTTCTAGCCTCGCGGCAGTGCGGGAGTTCTGGCCTCGGCGGGACAATCTGGCGGGGACGGTCTTATTGTGGGTGGTGGCCCCCGAGATGGTATCGGGCGATCGGGAGGTTGGCGCCCAAGTGCAGCTTGACCTGCCGGATCTAACTGTGACGGGAGAACTCACCTTCGCGGGTGAATGCCAGTTTCGGCCGCGGGGCAAAGCCTACACGGGTCAGCTCATTTCCTGCGGTCGGGCCCAGGTGGTCGCATCGGGGCAATTGCGCGTCATTTTCACGGAGCGGGGATGCCTGTGCTCAGATCCGGCGTTCTACGAAGCGGTCGGACTGGATCCGGAGGGGGCCTTGGCGGTGCACGTGAAAAGCCTGCTGGGATGGCAGGCGGGGTTTGGCGTGGGACCGGAGCGTGGGCTGTATTTTGATGGTCCCGGTATGACTTCGCTCAACTTTGCGCGATTGTCTTTTACCGGGGCTCGTCGTGAACTCTGGCCCATCAATCCCTCTCCCCCCAACCCCATTTCGCTATGGCAATCGATCTGACTGGTAAGGTTTGTCTCATCACTGGAGCCGACAAAGGCATTGGTTTCGGCACGACCCAAGGTTTCCTCAAACGCGGCGCGCAGGTTGTGGCTGGTCTGTTGGACGCGGAACAATCCGGCCCGACGGTCGCTCCGGCGATGGCGGTGCAGATGGACGTCACGAAGCCGGATGAGGTATCGGCTGCCGTAGAACGGGTCATCGCCGAGTTCGGTCGGATCGATGTGTTGATCAACAACGCGGGGATCTATCCGCGTTGTCCGGCGGATGAACTGACCTTCGAGGACTGGGCGCGGATTCGGGAAGTGAACCTCGATGGAACCTGGCGGTGTTGCTTGGCGGTTATTCCGCACATGAAGCGCCAAGGCAAAGGGTCGATCATCAATACCGGCAGTATCACGTTGCGGATGGGAATGCCTCATTTGGCGCACTACCAATCCACCAAGGGGGGCGTGCTGGGACTCACTAGAGGGATGGCGCGTGATTTAGGTCAGGATGGGATTCGCGTGAATTGTCTGCACCTGGGCGCGGTTAGGACGGAAGGCGAGGCAGCCTTGAGCGGAGATGCTGCGGCGGAGTTGGACGCGGTTGAAGCGAAGCAGTGCCTGCCGGGACGGCTTACTCCGGAAACGGTTGAGCCGAACTTTGCGTTTTTTGCATCCGACGACAGCGGCGATGTGACCGGGCAGAGCCTGACCATCGATCGCGGGTGGATGCACGACTAGCCGGGCATTCCCCGGGCCAAGGATGGTCCGAGGAGGGTCAGGAAAACGGCTGACTAAAACAGCGTGTAAGCCACGTTCACGCCGGCGGTCACGATGGAGACCATGGTCATCAGTTTGATGAGGATGTTCAGACTGGGACCGGCGGTATCCTTGAACGGGTCGCCTACGGTGTCGCCGATGACAGCGGCTTTGTGGGCGGCGGAGCCTTTGCCGCCGTGGTGACCTTCTTCGATGTATTTCTTCGCGTTGTCCCAAGCACCGCCAGAGTTGGCCATGAACACCGCCAGCACGAAGCCAGTGGAGAGGCCGCCACCCAGCAGGCCGAAGGTGCCCGGCACGCCGTAGATCAACCCGACAGCGATGGGCACCAGCACCGCGATTACCGAAGGCCGGATCATCTCATGTTGCGCTCCGGCGGTCGAGATGGCCACGCAGCGGGCGTAGTCCGGGTCCTCGGTCCCACCGATGATGCCCGGCTTCTCTTTGAACTGGCGGCGCACTTCCTCGACCATGCGACCGGCGGCACGGCCGACAGCGTTGATCGTCAGACCACAGAAAAGGAAGGCCATCATCGAGCCGATGAATACTCCGAGGATAACCTTGGGATTCATCAGGTTCACTTGGAAGTAGTCCATGAACTGGGTAATGGTGGCATGGGCGGTGGCGATCGTTTCGCCGGATCGAAGCACCAACGAGTCATGGTCGTTGCGCAGCATGGCGATCTTCAGTTCCTCGACGTAGGACGCGAGTAGGGCCAAGGCGGTGAGCGCGGCGGAGCCGATGGCAAAGCCCTTGCCGGTGGCGGCGGTCGTATTGCCGAGTGAGTCGAGAGCATCCGTGCGACGACGGACTTCCGGCCCTAGCCCGGCCATCTCGGCGTTGCCGCCGGCGTTGTCGGCGATGGGCCCGTAGGCGTCTGTCGCGAGGGTGAGTCCGAGGGTGGACAGCATACCCACGGCAGCGATGCCGATACCGTAGAGCCCCATGGGAATGGATTCAGGGGCAAAGCTCCACGAACCGGCGGCCAAGCCATAGGCGGCGGTCGTGCCGACTACGATGGCGACTACCGGAATCACCGTGCTTATCATGCCTACGCCCAACCCGGAAATGATCACCGTGGCGGGCCCCGTTTTGGCGTGTTCGCCGATACTCTGGGTGGGTTTGAATTCCTGCGAAGTGTAATACTCGGTGGCCTTACCGATGATGATACCTGTGACCAGACCCACGGCGATGGCACCCCAGATACCCGTGTAATTGGGCAGACCGAGGAATCGAAGGATCAGGAACGAGGCGACAAAAATGAGCACGGAGCTGATGTTCACGCCGCGGGAGAGGGCGTTGAGCAGGTCCCTTTGTGACGCGCCTTTTTTGACGCGCACGGAGAAGATGCCGACGATGGACAACACGGTGCCCACGGCGGCCACCAACATGGGAGCGATGACCGATTTGTAGGCGGCGTCCGAATCTCCGGTGGCGGCAAAAGCGGCGGCGCCGAGCGCGGCCGTAGCGAGGATGGAGCCCACGTAGGATTCGTAGAGATCGGCGCCCATACCGGCGACGTCGCCGACGTTGTCGCCCACGTTGTCGGCGATGGTGGCTGGGTTACGGGGATCATCCTCCGGGATGCCGGCTTCGACTTTACCCACGAGATCGGCGCCGACATCAGCGGCCTTGGTGAAAATACCGCCACCCACGCGAGCGAAGAGCGCTTGCAGGGAGGCTCCCATGCCGAAGGTCAGCATGGTAGTGGTGATGACCAGCAGCTTGTGCGTGGGATCATCATCGGCGACGAAATGCGTCAGCACGAGGAACCACACGGAGATGTCGAGCAGGGCGAGGCCCACGACGACGAGTCCCATCACCGCGCCGCTGCGGAAAGCGAGTCGCAGCCCGGCGTCCAACGAATGGGACGCGGCATGTGCCACGCGAGCGGAGGCGTAGGTGGCGGTCTTCATGCCAAAAAAACCGGCGAGTCCTGAAAACAGACCGCCGGTGAGGAAAGCGAAGGGCACCCAGGCATTCTGGAGGCCCAGGCCATAGGCCAGCCAGGCGAACACGAGGGTAAGCCCGGCGAAGAACATGCCGACGATCTTGTATTGTTGTTTCAGATACGCCATGGCCCCGGCACGCACGTGGCCGGCGATGGTGATCATGCGTTCGGTGCCCTCGGGCGCCGCTTTCATTTGACGGTAGAAGTATGCGGCGAAGACAAGCGCGCACACGGAGGCGACTGGAACGATCCAGAACAGGGAGGAGTTCATGGTAAAAAGGGGGACGGACGGTTACGGCGGCGAATCAGGCACCAAAGGTGGACAACGCGGAGCGCCACCACGGGTAGTGTTCGGTTTCGAGGGCCTTGCGGTCGGGGAAGGGGAAGAACCGGAAACCGCCACCGCGCTTGGCGACGTAGAATCCCCGGTGGAGGGTGCGGAACAACACGTCCTGTTGCAGGAATCGGATCACCGTCTTGGTGGGTTTGCCCGTCTTGGTGCGCAGTTCGCGGAGGCAGTCCCGCAAATGCGGCAGATTGGGATAGGGCAGATTTTCGATGTCCTCGGCTTCCGGATCGTCGGCCAGTCGAGCCAACTCAAGCTCGGCAAACACCAGGGTGGGCAGGGAGACGCGTTGGTCTTCGGCGGTGATCGAGTGACCGAAGGAAAGCGGGTCCTCAGTGCTCACGACGCGAGGGGTCACCGGAGCGAACTCCTGATAAAGGTGAAACCTCGGTCCGGTTTCGGCGAAATACTCGGCCGGTTGCATCTCCAGCACCCGACCGGCATCAGTCACGAGATAGAGCGCTTCCATGGCCTCCAGCGGAGTTGTTTCCAACACCCGGTAGATCGACAAGTAGGCCGAGTGCCGTGGGTTCATGGTGTCGCCGCGATCGAGGTCGGGATCGACCGCTAGCTCCGACAACCGCTTGGTGGCGTAGTCGTCACTAAGTCGGAAGAAGATGGCCTGACCGCGAGCCCGCTTGCGCGAACCAGTGGCAAGGTAACTGCCGAATTTTTGGGGATCGAGATGCGAGGCGACCAACGCCTCAGGCAACAAGGAGAGATATAGGTAGGGTTTCATGGCCGATCCACGATGGCCGATGAAAAAACCGCCCATCGTGCCATCAGCATATCCCCTCAGGCCATGTTGTTGCTGCGCAGTGCTTGTTGGGAGCTAGGCGTGCGTTGTGCGAATTGTCCGGATGAAGGGGGAGGATTGCCAATTGCCCGTGACCGCCGAGTTCTTCAATTTTGGGGGTGTGGCACGCACGAAACCTTCATCGCAGGATCGGCTGAAACAGGAGCATCCTGACGAGCCATGGCGTTGGCGGAAGGAATGGGATTTAGGCGTGGTGCCCGGTTCGGCCCGCAAGGAGGCGATATTTCTTTTGGTGATGGCGGTGGCATTTCTCGGGCTCAGTTTACCGGCGACGTTGGCGATTCCGGAGGAGATCAAGAAAGGCAACCATGCGATTTTGTTGGTGCTGATGTTTACGCTGATCGGTCTGGGATTCGGCTGGGCGGCACTGGCGCGTTGGACGCAATACCTACGGTTTGGCGCCCTCTCGTTCAGGTTGGACCCGTTTCCCGGCTCGTGGGGGGGCCGAGTA
>CAKZMS010000322.1 GCA_937128785.1 uncultured Opitutaceae bacterium
CCCCCATAGAACCCGTGGGCTCCTTGCCCGCGGCGAGCGGCTCGAGCACCATGTCAACTTCGTCGGTTTCGTAACCGAATGCGACCTGCGCCGCCGTGCTGTCGGCTGGTGCGGCTTCTTCCGCCGGCGGTTCGCCCGCGACATCGTGGAGATTGACGAGATGCTCCTCGCACCACTGCTGGAATTGCGGCGTCTGCGTGAAGCGCTCCTTGATCTCTTCGTCGTGGTAAAAGCGTTGTTCGGCGAGATCGATGGACATCATGCGACCCGGACCGAGGCGGCCGGACTCGATGACCTTGCCCGGAAAATCGAACACCAAGCCGGCTTCCGAAGCCATGATCACATAGCCGTCGTCGTAGATCTTGTAGCGGGCCGGGCGCAGGCCGTTGCGATCGAGCGAGGCACCGATGACCTTGCCGTCGGTGAAGGCGACAGCAGCCGGTCCGTCCCATGGCTCCATCATGGTGGCGTGGTAGCGGAAGAATGCCTTGGCCTCATCGCTGAGATTGTCATCGGTTTCCCATGCCGGCGGCATCATCATCATGACACCGTGCAGCGGATTGCGTCCGCCCAGGGTGAGCAACTGGAGGGCGTTATCGAACGTGGCCGAGTCGCTGCCGTTGGGCTGCACCAGCGGCTTGAGGTCATCATAACGGTCGCCCCAAACGCCGTGGTTGGGAGAATTCTCCCGAGCCCGCATCAGGTTGCGGTTACCCCGGATCGTGTTGATTTCGCCGTTGTGCGCCATCATCCGGAACGGATGGGCGAGGTGCCACATCGGAAACGTATTGGTGGAGTAGCGCTGGTGGAAGATGGCGAAGGCCGAAGTGAATTTGGGCGACTTCAGATCCGTGAAATATTTCCGGATTTGTTGGGGAGTCAGCATTCCCTTGTAGACGATTGTCCGGGAAGAAAAGGAGCAGATGTAGAATCCTTCGATGCCCTCGGCCGCCACCGTGCGCTCGATGGTCTTCTGCGCCAGAAAGATCTTCCGCTCAAACTCGTCGGCGCTGATCTCGCTGTCATCGGTATCGTCGGGACGGGCAATGAGCGCCTGCGCGATGACCGGCTGGGTTTCGATGGCCTTGCGGCCAAGGCAGGAATCGTCGACCGGCACGTCACGCCAGCAGAGCCAGACGAGGCCCTCGGCCTCAATGGCGTCGCGGACGATCTTCTTGCAGTGGGCCTGGGCGTATTCCTCTTCGGGCAGGAAAATCATGCCGACGCCAAGATCGGAGTCGTTGAACAAGGTCTTGCCGCGCTCCTCCAAGCGCTCGCGCAGGAGCTCCACCGGGATCTGGGTCAGGATGCCGGCACCATCACCGGTGATGGCATCCGCGTCGATCGCGCCCCGATGGGCGAGCGCCTTGAGCGCTGAGACCGCGCGATTGATGACATCGTAGCTGCGCTCACCGGTCATCCGGGCGATGAATCCGACGCCGCAAGCATCGTGTTCCTGATCAGGATGGTAGAGAGGAGAAGGAATGGGTCGGACCATAATTGTAGGAAAGGTAGTGTTCGGTATGGAGGGAGCAGGAGACGCGCCGATCGTCGGACCGGTTAGGACGCGCCTGAAAAAGGCCGGCCCGCACACGCGAAGACCGGCCCGAAAAAGAGGAGGGCGAGGTCTCGCTCTAGAAGAACCGGATGGTTTTGGGGGCCATCTTGGCATGTTCTTCGTCGGAACAGCCGGCATCGGTTGCCACGTCGGTGGGGGCCGAGGTCGGCTTCACCAGATCGTTGGAGACCATGTAATTTTCGACTTCTTCACCAGAGACATCGGCGAGCATCACGCCGTCGATCTCCACGCAAGGCGAGAGAGGTTGACCCGACTTCTGCACCATCTCCGCGTAGTTGTCGCGGTTGTTGATGATATCGATATCTTCGTATTCGAGGCCATATTTGGCCATGATGGCGCGCACGCCATTGGACCAGCCACACTGAGGTTTGAGATACGCTTTAATGTTCATAGGTCGGGAAGAGTTAACGGGACAAAGAGTCCGAGGAATAAACGCCGCTCAGAGCCTCGTTCAAGCGGAACTTTCAGGTTCATGGCCGACAAGATGCCCGGATTCGCGGCGATATCGCGAAGGAGGCACCCCGCAAACCGCTCGAAACTGCCGGGAAAAATAGAACCCGTCGCGAAATCCCAGCGCGTGGGCAATCTCGTTCACTTGGAGATCTGTTTGCACCAGAAGCTGTTGTGCACGCGATATGCGTTGGCGCCGGACGAATGCCTGGGGCCGCTCCCCTACTCCATCCCGAAATACCCGCGAAAAATGATCCGGTGCCAGACCAGCCTCCCGAGCCATTCCGGCCACCTCCCATTTTTCGCCGGGTTGCTCCACAATTCGCGCCGCCAGCGCCCTCATCTCCAGCTGCCGGCGCCGGCCGGCCGCGGTGGGAGCCAATCCAGCCGGCTCCCGACCAACGGCATGATCTCGAGCCAGCACGGTCAGGAGATCACCCAACAAACGGCCCGCCAAAGCCAAATCCTCCTCCCGTTGTCGCACGACTTCGTCCAGCACACCGACCACAAACGGCAGCGATCTGACCTCCACCGCCTCAAACGGCGGGATGAAAGTCGGCTGCCCGCCGACTTGAAAGTGAACGAAACTGACACCCAGCCGGTCAGCGGGATCCTGCTGCGCCTCGTAACGCCGGCCAGGCCGCAGCCAGACGCAGGTCCCCGCCCGCAAGGGCAGTTGCCGGTCGGTCATCTGCATCGACCCTCGGCCTGACCAGACCAACCACAGGTCAAAATCGGTCAGTTTGTCCGACCAACCACGCCCCAGCGACCAGCCGGACTCACAGCGCACTCGTCCCCCAATCCCTGAAATGACCACGTTATCCGCCCAATTTTCGCCCATTTACATCGGATTTGTGCAGGTAAATCACCGACCCGTCCATTCCCTAATCGCGAGCTGCCGGTATAGTCATCGCCGTTCACTCACCGACCACCCGCCTCCCCATGACCTCTTCCGCGCCCAATACAATCTACCAGAAAGAAAGCGGTGCCTTCTTCGACGAAGGCTCCGAACTGCACGACCCCGAACTTTACCAACCCGATAGGCAGGCCGAACAGGTCGAAACCTTGGCGGACATCGGTCCGGAGCAAATCGCGTTCTACCGGGAAAACGGCTACCTTTCGGTGCGGCAGGCATTCAACCCGGGAGAGGTCCAAGGCGCGTTGGACGGGATCGTGTCGCTGCTGATGGGAGAGAAGCCTGATTTCGATTCCGTGGTTTTCGAAGCTTCAGCTCGGGAGAAGTTGAAGGACCTGGGACCCCAGGAGCGCATGGACTCCGTGCGCAAACTCGGCGAGTTCGAGAACCATGAACCGCGGCTCAAAGCGCTTTCCCGGCACCCGGCTATGCTCGCGGTCATCAAAACCCTGCTCCACGACCGCAACCCGGAGATGTTCCAGGACATGGCCCTTCTCAAACCGCCCCGGATTGGCCGGGAGAAGCCCTGGCATCAGGACCACGCCTACTTTGACTACCCGCTCGACACCCCGGTGGTGGGAGTATGGATCGCCTTGGATGAGGCCACGGTCGAAAACGGCTGCATGCATATTCTGCCGGGACGCCACAACGGACCCATTATCCACTTCAAACGCCGCGACTGGCAGATCTGCGACAAGGAGATCATGGGCACAAAATCCGTGGCCGCCCCCCTCCCCCCCGGCGGAGCATTGTTCTTCGACGGCAAGCTGCCCCACGGCACGCCCCACAACACCTCGCCCAATCGTCGCCGGGCCCTGCAGTTTCACTACGCCCCGGACGACATCCACAAGACTCCGCCCGAGGAACGCCTGAAGCACTTCGGCAGCGAGGGAAAAAACGTAAGCTGCTGACTCAGACTCGCCATTCCTGTCTCCGTGCCCGGGCTCTGATCCCGTGGAGCCGTGCTTTGGCCGGCGTCTCAAAGTGCCGGCTAAAGCACGGCTCCACGACCACTCCGCTGTGATGCGGACGAGTTCTGTCGGGCGCGAAGCCCGACACTCCCGTTTCTCAGCCGATGGGGAGCGTCCGGCCCAATCGCCACGAAATCCGTGGGGTGTTTCTTGTCCGCGCTTGCGCGCCTCCCCGGAGGCGATCACCGTTTCTGTTTTCAACTCATCCGAACCCCTCGAAACGTAAATTTTCCTTACCATGGCCAGATCAACCGTCGCTAAAACCACCGCCGCCGCCCCCGCTACTCCTGACGCCGCTCGCAAGAACGTCGACCTCGCCATCAGCGCGATCACCAAACAATTCGGCGAAGGCTCCATCATGCGGTTGGGCGACAACCACAAGATGAAGGTTGAAACCATTTCGACCGGTTCTCTGGCGATCGATTTGGCACTCGGCGTTGGCGGACTTCCCCGCGGCCGCATCGTGGAAATCTACGGTCCGGAATCCTCCGGTAAGACCACTTTCTGTCTCAGTGTGATCGCCGAGGCCCAACGCAAAGGTGGCCTTGCCGCCTTCGTTGATGTCGAGCACGCGCTCGATCCCAAATACGCCCGCACCGTCGGGGTGAACCTCGACGATCTCCTGGTCTCCCAACCCGACTCCGGTGAAGACGCGCTCAACATCACCGAGACCCTGATCCGCTCCAACGCCATCGACGTCATCATCATCGACTCGGTCGCCGCCCTCGTTTCGAAACACGAACTCGATGGCCAAATGGGCGATGCCACGGTCGGCTCGCAGGCCCGACTCATGTCCCAGGCCATGCGCCGCCTTACCGCGGTCGTCAGCAAGACCAAGTGCGTCTGCATCTTTACCACTCAGATCCGCGAGAAGATCGGCGTGATGTTCGGCAGCCCCGAAACCACCCCTGGTGGTCGTGCCCTCAAGTTCTTCTGTTCGATTCGCATCGACATCCGCCGGCGCGAACAGCTCAAGCAACCCGACGGCAAGGTCATCGGCAACCGCACGAAGCTCAAGATCGTCAAAAACAAGGTCGCCCCTCCTTTCACCGAGTGCGAGTTCGACATCATGTATGACGAAGGCATCTCGGCCAGCGGCTCCGTCATCGACCTCGGCCTCGAGCACAAGGTGCTGGAGAAACGCGGTGCCTGGATTTCCTACAATGGCGACCTCATCGGACAAGGCCGCGACGCCGCCAAGGCCACGATTCGCGAAAAGCCGGAACTCGCCAAGGAGATCATGGACAAAGTCTATGCGAAGGTGAACGTGACCGGCGGCACCGACGTGACTGGCGATGATTCCAAAGACGACTGAGTTTCACAGAAAATTACGCGCTCCAGCCAACTGGAGTGTAATCTGCCTGGGGGTGCTCTTGGTCTGCCCGGCGATAGCCCGCCAAGACGACAAAGTGGTGGTCGTTCCGCCCGTGATGGTCGCCACCGAAGGCGGTGGCCCTCGCTATGAAACCATCCCCGAACTCAAGGCCGCGGCTGCGACTGGCGACGCGTTGGCCTGCTTCCAATACGCCCAACTCCTCGAGGTTGGCGATCAGGTGGCGAAGGACCCGTCGGCGGCATTCGGGTTTTATCAGCAGGCGGCCTTCAAGGGCCATCCCGAGTCGTTGTTTCGAGTCGCGAAGGCCTACCACGAAGGACAACTCAGACAGCCGGAAAATCACGCTCTCGCTTTCGAATACTATCAGAAGGCCGCTTTTCTCAATCATCCTGAAGGCACCTATAACGTCGGCGCAATGCTGGTCAGTGGCCGCGGGATTAAACGCGATTACCGCGAGGGGCTCGCTTGGCTATTGCTGGCGGCTGAACTGGGCGTCGATCCCGGCTCAATTGATCAGGTCAAAGAGCGGTTGATCCGGGGCAAACGGCCGGAATGGATCACCGACGCCGAGAACCGGCTCGGCGGCCTCAAAACCGAAATCGCGATGGGCCCTCCGGAAGCAGAAACGGAAGATGCCCTCGCCCCTGAAATCGTGAAACCTGCCGCCCCCGTAATGGCGCCCTCGCCCGTGATGAAACCCTCCATCGGTGCACCTTCCCTGCCGGGTTTCAGCCCCACCGTCTCCGGGCCTTCGATCGCGCCACCGACGATTTCGATTCCGCAACCCAAACCGAAACCGGTCGAGCCGACTACGCCCGAGACCGAGTAGGATTTTTCCTCAACCCACCGCCCAGCAATGGACCTCAATCTAAACGGCCAAAAGGTAGCGGTGTTTGGCGCCGCTCAAGGTATCGGGCGAGCCATCGCCGAACAGTTTCTGGCCGAGGGATGCGAAGTCGTGGGCTTCGATCGCAGCGCGTCAGCGGCGCCTCTCCATCAGCCCGGTGACATCACGGTCGGGGATGTGACTGCTCTTGATCAGGTGGAGGCCTTTGCCCGAAATCATCCTGATACGCGACACGTTGTCTACAGCGTCGGTATGGGGTCAGGAAAATTTGGTTTTCCGTTCTGGAATCTAGATCCGACGGACTGGCCTGAAGTCCTGCAGGTGAACCTCATAGGCGCGGTTAACGTAGCTCACGCGTTTGCGCCGGGCCTCACCGCCGCCCAGTCCGGCTCGATACTTTTTCTGTCCTCCGTCGCCGGCCAGATCGGCTCTCCCACCGATCCTCCCTACAGCGCCGCGAAGGCTGGACTGATCAACTTCATGCAGGTGGTCGCCAAGGATTTCGCGCCCTATCAGGTGCGCGCCAACGCCCTGTCTCCCGGCATGGTGAAAACGGATCTAAATGAATCCGTCTGGGCTGCTGGACAATCCAATCTCCCCCCCGAGAAACAACAGGACTACGCTACGTGGGCGGAGGCCAAAATCCGCAGCATATCACCACTGGGAAACTGGCAAACGCCCAAAGAGTTTGCCGCCATGGCAACGTTTCTCGCTTCGGATCACGCCCGCAACATCACCGGCCAGACCCTCAACATCGACGGTGGCCACGTGATGCACAGCTGAGCGTTCGGACAGTCGCCAGCCTGGATCGACTAACGTCGTCCGATGAGCGGTCGCCCGGCGCGAAGCTCTCCGACCATCCAGCGCAGGGTGGGATCGGCGTGTTCACAAAATTTCGCCCAACCGGCGCATAAGTGATTCAGGCTAGGCTCGCCGGTAGCGGTCGTCCCCATTCGATGCTTGGGGCACCCGCCCTGACAGGCGAAGAGCCAACGGCATTCGCGACATTGTTGCGGCAGGGTATCGTGCTTGGCTTGGCCAAACGCACGTTGCTGGGGCCCATCCACTAGGGTCGGCAAATCGTCGGCCAACAAATTACCCAGGCGGTGCTCACGATAGACGTAGTGATCGCACGAATACAGATCGCCGTTGTGTTCGAGGGCGACCGCGCGACCGCATTCCTCCGACCGCACACAGAGCGTCGAGGGGTTGCCCAGCCAGAGATTCAACATGTCTTCGAAGTCGCGCACGAAGATCTTGCCGACGTCGCGTTTCAGCCATTCGTCGAAGACCCGGCAGAGAAAGTCGCCGTAGGCCTCGGCCGATACCGACGCCTGTGTAAGCTCCACTTCCCCCGGCACCGATTCCAGATCATCCGAATCCGCCACCGCACGTTCGACCAAGGGAATAAACTGCAGGTGTTGCGCGCCGATTTTGCGCAGGAAGCGATAGACCACCTCAGGATACTGAGCGTTCAGGGCCGAGACTACCGTGAGGACGTTGAATTCAACGCGGTGGCGTTTGAGAATTTCCACGCCGCGCAAGACGTCGTCCAGCGACCCCATCCCCCGGCGATCACAACGCTGGTCGTCGTGCACCTCGCGGGGACCATCCACGCTGATGCCCACCAGAAAGTGGTTCTTGGCCAAAAAGCGGCCCCATTCATCATTCAACAACGTCCCGTTGGTTTGCAGCGCGTTGGTGATCCGCCGCCCGTTGCCATGTTGCTGCTGAAGCTCCACCACTTTCTCGAAAAACAACAGGCCCATCAAGGTGGGTTCCCCACCCTGCCAGCTGAAGAAGACCTCCGGTCCTGGATTGGCCTCGATCATACCGCATATGTAGCGCTCCAACACGGCCGGACTCATCCGCCGCGGTCCCGGATACATCGCCGTTTTCTTCGTATAGAAACAGTAACTGCAATCGAGATTACAGCTGCCTCCGGCCGGTTTGGCCATGACATGAAAAGGTGCGGCGGCGGGTGATACCATAGGATCGGTTCCACCATAAAGTTGTCCCTGAAGCACCAACTGCGCGAGTCGCATCACCTCGCATCCCTTGCCAAATGCCTAGCGGGCTTTGCCTCGGGTTGGCCGCAGATTAATTTCTCAGGGGAATCCGCTAAAGCGCCGCCAAAGTGCTCTGACCAGCTCCCATTTTCACCCCGAGGAGATTCCCGTCGGTCAGTTGTTTTACCATTCTTCTCTGTAGAGCGTAGCGCACCAGTTCGGTGGTGGAGGACAACTTCAGCTTGGAGATGATCTTGCGGCGATGAGTTTGGACCGTGGATTTAGCGACAAAGACGACTTCATTGGAGGCATCCGCGATGACAATGTCGCGAAGCATATGTGCGAACATCACCAGATCTTCTAATATGGCTGTGCTAGCCATGATCGAAATCTCTGATTCTGGAGCATCGAATCGCAAGTTATTTGCCTGTTGAAACGAGCCATTTACCCGGAATCTTTCGAAAAGAAGCTATCCGAACGGAGTTCTTCGCAATCCGCGTAAGGTGGCTAGATCGCCCCAGTCAGTTATCGGAAGTAGTGGACACGGTTTCGTGCGTTCCCGGCGGCCGGTCTTGGCTCGATATCCCTGCAGCTGATCTTGGACGAATTCCCTGCTCCCCAGCACCGCTCCATCCGAAAAGTAGCGGACACGGCAACGCAGCACGGTCGTCACGGGCAGTTTGCCCTTGGTGGCCATCACCCGTTTCAGGTCGTCTACGTCCAAGCGCTGCCCATGCTCGTTCGTGGTGGAGCCCTTCCCGAACAACGTTTGGCGATAGCTGGCTTGGGCCTTGCTCCAATCCGCCCCGTTCGCTCCTTGCAGCAACCAAACGAGTCCTGCGCAGGCGCCTGCTCCCCCGGCGACTGCCTCCCCGTAGCCACAGAAACGGTAGTCCTTGGGGTCCTCGACGAGACCGGCGCGCACCGCGTTTAGATCAATGTAGGCAGCCATGGTCCGCATGACTCCTGATTTCGCCTCAACCAGCACGCTTTTAAACCGCTCCGACCAGAGGGTGCCGTAGCGTTGGTGGGATCGGTTATACCAGACGGAAAACCGCTGTTTGAGCAGCTTCATGAATTGAGAAACGTCTCCCATGAGCGCCAGCTGTTTGGCTCTCCAGGAATCGGCCTCTTCACCGCCTTGGCGAAGCTGGCCTTTAATGACCTCGAGCTTGGCTGTTTGGTAGCGGGTGGGCTTGGGGTAAAGAACCCCGTAACGCCGGAGAATTTCTTCATCTGAGAGATTCTTCCGGCGAGGAACCCGCAAGAGCACATGAAAGTGGTTCGACATGATCGCGTAGGTGATCACCTGCACGCCGCAGTAGTCGGCAATCTGCCAGATCTGCTTACGCAGGACCTCCTTTGCCACGTCATCCAGCAACCGCTCCCCATTCACCGTCCGGCTCATCACATGATACACCCCTTCTCCCTCTCTCGCGTCTATCTTGATCCTGGCCGTCCTCATGCTCCTACAAACTGATCGAGATTTCTCAGCTTCCTGTCAACACTTTTTAACCTGTCCCTTTAATTTCACTTTAATTTCATGTCACTTTAATTTCACCTTTAATTTCACAGATTCATCCCCGTCCCGTGACCTCAAACAGGAATCCGTTTCTTCTTCGATGGCAGGGCAGGCCTTGGTAGGATGAGGTAGTCCCGCTACCGTGGGGTAGCTGCGTTGGAGCGCAGCGAAAACGTGGCCCGCCCAGCATACCGCTCACGCCGCCCATCACCCTTTCGCCTGCGGCGCAAAGGCGGCTACCCACTCCACCGTCCGTTACCGCAGGCGCGTCGGGCTATTCCGCCGTCCACTTGAAGATCATCGTGGTGAGAGGAGGCAGCGTGAATACGCCACTCTGGGACATGCCATCGTTTTCGACATCTTCGGTGAAAATCGCTCCGCCGTTGCCAACGCCGGAGCCACCATAGAATTCGCTATTGGAGTTGATGACTTCTTCCCAGCGACCCGCCCGGGGCAGTCCGATGCGATAGTTTTCGCGGGCAATCGGCGTGTAGTGCCCCACCACAAAAAACAGGGTGTCTTCGGACTCATCCTGCCGGAGGAAAGAAACCACGCTGGCTTCGGTATCGTGCGCCGCAATCCACCGGAATCCAGCCGGCGATAAATCTGTGCAGCCCAGAACCGGTTCGCTCGAATAGAGTTTATTGAGATCGCGCACCAGCAGCCGCACGCCTTCGTGGTCGATGAATTGGGTGAGGTGCCAGTCCAGACTCCCGGCGTATTTCCACTCCTCGGATTGGCCGAACTCGCAGCCCATGAACAGGCACTTCTTGCCAGGCCAAGCCCACATGTGGGTATAGAGGGCGCGCAGGTTCGCGGCCTTTTCCGGGATATGCCAGGCGCCCATTTTGTAGAGCATGGAGCCTTTACCGTGCACGACTTCGTCGTGGGAAAACACGGTCACAAAATTTTCGGACCACTGATAGAGCGCGCCGAAGGTCAGGTCGTTGTGATGCCACTTGCGGTGCACTGGCTCCTTTTCGAAGTAGCGCAGGGTGTCGTGCATCCAGCCCATGTTCCACTTGAAGTCGAACCCGATGCCGCCGTCCTCGACGGGTTTGGAGATGCCCGCAAATGCAGTGGACTCCTCGGCGATCATTAGCACGCCCGGATAATAATCGTGCACGAGGCGATTCGTTTCCCGCAGGAAATCGATGGCTTCGAGATTCTCGCGCCCCCCGTATTTGTTGGGAATCCACTCCCCTTCCTCGCGGGAGTAATCGAGGTAGAGCATGGAGGCGACCGCATCCACCCGCAGACCGTCAATGTGATAGCGATCGAGCCAGGCCAACGCATTGGCGACGAGGAAGCCCCGCACTTCATTGCGGCCGAAGTTGAAGATCAACGTACCCCAATCCATGTGCGCGCCCTGACGCGGATCGGCGTGCTCGTAAAGGTGGGTGCCGTCGAATTCGGCGAGGGCAAAACTGTCCCGCGGGAAATGAGCCGGCACCCAGTCGAGGATGATCCCGATGCCTCGCTGATGCAGGTGGTCCACGAAGAACGCAAAATCATCCGGCGTGCCAAAGCGGTGAGTCGGGGCGTAGAAACCTGTGACTTGATACCCCCACGAGCCTTCGAACGGATGCTCCGCGAGCGGCATCACTTCAATGTGCGTGAACCCCATCTCCTCCGCGTAGTCCGCCAGCATCGGCGCGAGTTCACGGTAGTTGAAGGGACGCGCCGCGTCTTCCACCTTCCGTTTCCACGAGCCGAGGTGGACTTCATAGATCGAAATCGGGCGATCGATATCTCCCGCCTCCGCAACGCGGCGGTTCATCCAATCGCCGTCCTGCCACTCGTGCTTACGGGTATTGTGCACGATGGAGGCGTTGCCGGGAGGCGCCTCAAAGTAGGTGCCATACGGATCAGTCTTCACGTGCAGGTTGTCGCGCTGATCGAGAATCTCGAATTTGTAGAGCTCTCCCTCACCCAGACCGGGCACAAACAGCTCCCACACCCCCGAAGCGCCCAGGGAGCGCATCGGGAAGTAGCGACCGTCCCAGTGATTGAAATTACCGACCAGCGATACGCGCTGGGCGCTCGGAGCCCAGACCGCAAACGATACGCCCGGCACGCCATCTACTTCGCGGAGATGCGCCCCCAGCTTCTTGTAGATCCGATGCTCGTTTCCTTCCCCGAACAGATAGAGCTCCTCCTCGCTGACCGTGGGCAGGAAGCGGTAGGGATCGTGAAACTGCCGTTTCTCTCCGGAGGCATAGGTGACGCGAATTTGGTAGGGAAAGACCGTTCGCCGCCGGGGAATCGCGGCTTCGAAGAGTCCGCCGTCCGCCACCTCGGTCATGGGAAAACTCTTCCCATTTTTGAGTTCAATGACCTCTGCTTCCACCGCGCCCTCGACCAGGGCTCGCACCACCAGGCCGGATTTCCCCTTCTGCTTAAACGGATGCATGCCCAAAACGGCATGCGGTTCGGCCTCGCGGGCTTGGGTCAGGGCGTCGATTTGCTTGGATGTAATTATCACGGTGATACGAGTGAAAACGAAAGGTTGGGGACGAGCTTCCCTGGCGTCGAGCAATCAGGGCGTCTCATTTACCCCCTACCCCGGAGGAATTTGGGGCCGAGCCCGAACCCGGCTTGCCTACGGCTTGGGCGCCGCGGTTGCTGCGCTTATCGATGACAAATCGGGGTCCACTGTTTTTCCGAAGCATGAGGCTGGCCTGTTTGGGGCTGGCCGGCGCCGCCCTGGCTGGCGCCCAAACCGCCCCGGCTCCCGTCATCACCGCGGACGAGCTCGACGTGGATTTCG
>CAKZMS010000323.1 GCA_937128785.1 uncultured Opitutaceae bacterium
AACGCCGACACCAGTAGACCGCGCCCGCACCGGTCTCCTCCGCCAGTCGGTCCAACTCTTTCTCGCTTTCACCCTGACGCAGGATCAACCGTCCGCCACGTTGCTCAATCGCAGACGCGAGTTTGCTCAAAGACTGGTGCAACCACCACCGACTGGCTCCACCCATGCGCCAGTCTCCTTCCGACGTCTCGTCCTGAATGTAGACCGCGACGATGGCACCCCTGCGCTCTGCGGCCGCCTGCAAGGCAGGATGATCCCGCAGCCGCAGATCTTGACGAAACCAGACGATACTTGGCGAAACACTCACGGGCAGACCCAACCCAGCAGTCCGCCTGGCGCAAGCAGCACCCCTAAACTATTTCGTCGTAGTAGGTCTCGTAGGCGTTGACCGCGGTAGACCATCCGAACTCCTTGCCCATTCCGCGAGCCTGCACCGCCTGATAGGCCTTCCGATTCGCCCAAAGATCCAGCGCTCGACTCAAGCCTGAGTGCACCCCCTCCACGGTGGCTTCGGTCAAAATTCCGGTACCAACGGATCCGTCGTCCGCAGCGTCCTCCACCGTGTCAATCAAACCGCCCACCCGGGTGGCGACCGGAATGGTGCCGTAAACCTGCGAATACATCTGATTCAGTCCACAAGGTTCGAACAGTGACGGCATGAGGAAAAAGTCGCTGCCTGCTTCCACCAAGTGACTGGCCGGTTCGCTCACCGCCGGCAGGTAGGCAACCTTGTTGGGCAGTCGGGAAGCCAAGCCGCGCATCTTTTCCTCCAAGTTAACATCGCCTGTGCCAATGACGATCATCCGAAGGTTGCTGGCCGCGATCAATTCCTCGTTCGCCTGAAGCAGATGAACGCCCTTCTGCTCGGTGAGCCGGCAAACCATGCCGAATACCGCCCCCTTGAACATGGGATCGAAGCCATGGGTTTTTAACAACTCAGCGCGGCAGAGCTTCTTCCCCCCCCGGTCATCAGCTGAGTAATGGCCGGGAATCAACGGATCATCCTGTGGTTTCCAAATGGCGGTATCGATGCCATTGATCATTCCCACCAGATCGTCTGCCCGCAGCTGCACCACTCCATCCAAGCCACAGCCGAAATCGGGCGTCTGGATTTCTTTGGCGTAGTTGGGACTCACCGTCGTGATCCGATCGGCAAACTGCAGTCCCGCCTTCATCATGCTGGCCTGGCCATAATACTCCACTCCGTCGACCCCCATGAGTTCATCCGGCAAATTGGTCCGATAAAAGGAGCTCAGCGGAAACAGTCCCTGGAATGCCAGATTGTGAATGGTGTGCACCGTGCGCTCCGCCAGGGTGATGGCTTTGCGCTGTTCGTCGACCCGGACCAACAACGGCAACAGGCCCGTGGGCCAATCGTGGGTATGCAGCACATCGGCCATGATCTCCCGGCGACGCATGACATCGACGACCGCTTTGCAGAAGAAAATGAAGCGGTGATGATTGTCTTCATAGTCCCGCTCACCGTTGCCGTAGGGCAACTTGCGATCGAAAAACTCCTCCCGACAGATCAGATAAATCTTCAGGTTTTTCTCCGGCGAAAACTCCCGCACATCACCGGTCATGAACATGTCGCCCATCTCAATTCGCAGCCGGTGACTGCGTTTCACCCGTCCCGTCAGTTCGGGGTGTTCGAGGACCTCGCGATAACCCGGCAAAAATACCGTCACCTCGTGATCACGCCGGGCCAATTCCCGCGCCAAAGCTCCCACCACGTCAGCCAACCCCCCGGTCGTGATGTAAGGAAACACTTCACGGGCGACGTGAACAACATTCATGCGGCACCGACCGCCCGGTCACCCCCCGAGGTCCACCGCAAAGTAGACCTGGGAACGCCGAGTTCGGGATCGGCCTGAACCACCAAAATGCCGAGTTGGAGCTCGGCGCTCCCAGACTCACCTCTCGTCAGATGTCGTGAGCCAGGCCTTCCATCGGCGCATCGACCCATTCCTGGCGACCGATTCCACCGGCCTTCACCCGCACGACCCCAAAACGGCTCTGCCAAGGAATGGTTAGATCGCCGGTGACGAACTCCTCTCCCTGCGCGGCCACATCGATGTAGGAGGCCAGCACGTCGTCGGTGAACCCGCCGGCCAATTCCACCTTGAAGACCAAAGCCCAATGTGCCTCCGGCGAGACTTCGACAATCTCCACCGACTCAACCTGGGATTCACCGGCATGTGGATCGAAGGCAGCGATGAATTGGCTGCGAATGTCGTCACCCTCGCGTCGCACAAACACCGAGCTGATCTTGCGACCCACCTGATCCCGCAAACGCCGGCCCGGAGAACGCGTGGTGAACAAGTGGGATTCTCCTTGGTCGGCCAGATGGGCATCCAAAGTCACTCCATCTTCCCAGGACCATCGGGCCAAGGCGGGACCATTGATTGCTCCGGTCCTAACTTTGTCCACCTCCTCGTCGGCGTAGTCCTTACCCGGCACTTCGTCGCCGGCTTCGCGGTCGACTCCGGTTCCGGCAAACTCCGGTCCCTCGCCGTGCAGCGCCCAATCATGCACCGAACCTCCGCCCCCGCGGAAGATATCGACCGCGTAAGGCCGGCCATTCGGGCCATCAATCAACGCGATCTGCCGGGCGAAGGGCCCGCAGACAAACCGGTAGGACTCCCAGGACTCACCCTCACAGGCGGAAATAAAATCACCATGAG
>CAKZMS010000324.1 GCA_937128785.1 uncultured Opitutaceae bacterium
AGCACGATCTGCCAGCCGGCACAAAAGGAATCCGCCGTCTTATCCCAACAACATGACCAACCCCAGCGTGAGGAAAAATCCCCCCGCCAGCAATGGCGTGGCCCACCGCCCCTCCGCCGCGCGCCCTCGCGCGGCCGGCAAGTCGGTCCCGGCCCGGGCTTCCTGATCCAAACTCAACACCAAGGCGCCTCCCGCCGTGACGCCAAACCCCATCACGTTCCACCACATCCAGTGCAGCGGCCACGCCGATAACCACGCGGTCAGGTTGATCGCCACCCCGGCCACCAGTCCGACCATCATGGCGCGCCCCCCCACCCGCTTGGTCGCCAGACCTAAAACAAAAGTCGCCAATACCGGCCCGTAGAAAGCCGACCCCACCTTGTTGATCGCCTCGATCACGGTGCGATCCAATCCATCCGCCACCAGCGCCAATGCCGTGATCAGGACGCCCCAGATCACCGTGATGATTCGCCCCGCCAGCGGATGATCGCCCACCCGCTTGCCCGCCCACGGTTCAACGAAGTCCCGCAACGTAACCGCCGACAGCGAATTCAAGGCCGAGTCCACACTCGACATCGCAGCCGCCAGGATCGCGGCCAGGATCAGACCTTTGAGGCCGATGGGCACGTAGGTCAGTAGGAACTGCGGCACCAGTGAATCGATCCGCTCCAGCGAAACGACCGCCTGAAACTCGGGATGCATCTGCCAGACGGCGCCGAGGGCCACACCCATCACCAGATACAACAACGTCAGCGGCAGACGCAGCAGGCCACCCAACAACACCGCTTTCTGCGCCTCGCGCGATTCGGTTGTACCTAGCAATCGCTGCACCTGGCTCTGATCGGTTCCGTAATAGGAAGCGTAGAGAAAGAAACCACCCACCAGATAGGCCCAGAACGGCGCGGTCGCACCATCGCCTATGCCCGACGACCAATCGACGGCCACCCGTCGCTCCGGAGCCATGGCCTCCCAGGCCACCGAGGCTCCACCTACCATCGAAATCGCGAGCGCAACGACGCACCCCACGCCCACCACCATCAAACCAAGCTGAATCACATCCGAGGCCACGACCGCTTTCATGCCGCCCAAGGTGTCGTAAACCACCGCCACCACTCCGATCAGCAAAATCGAGGCGGTGAGGCTCCAACCCAGCATCGGCGCCACCACCAACGCCGCGGCATAAACGGCGATTCCCGTGGCCAAGCCCCGACTGATCAAAAAGACCAACCCCAGCGTCTTGCCGGTCGCCATCCCAAACCGCTCCTGCGGAAACTCAAACACGCTGACCATGTTGCGATCGCGCAGGTAGGGCACCACCCAGCCGAGCAGGAACAACATCGCGATTGGCACGGCCAACTCATACTGCAGCCACGTCAACCCGCCACCGGATCGCAGGGCCACAAAGGCCGGAATCGACACGAAGCTGATCGCAGAACTCTGCGTCGCCACGATCGAGATACCCACCGCCCACCACGGCAGCCGACGCCCTCCCACAAAGTAGTCGGCGCTATCGGCCTGTCCCCGCGACAACCATGCACTCAAGGCGATCATGGCGCCGAGGTAGCCGGTAAGAACAATCCAATCGAGGGTCTGCATGGGGTAGCCTCCATCGAGCAATGTTCGTGCCTCCCCACGGATCTTTTGTCCTCACCTGGCTGCTCGGGGCTTGACGACCGTTACCTCCTTTGCCCTTTTGTCGCTTCCGCATGACTCTTTCCGTCACCAACTCCGCCCTTTCCTCCGTGGTCGCAATTATTGTGTCCGTGGTTGCGGTGGTATCCGTGACCCGCGCACCGCGAGAGGAGTAAGTGCTTCCCACTTTGCCCCCTCCGGTGCCAACCGGAGGGGGCTTTTTTTGGGCCTGTCATCCGGATCACTGCAGGGGGCTGATTCCCAACCAACCACCATCAGCCCACCATTCCATGAATCCACCTGACCAGCCGGCACCTTCGCTCGATGCCACCTGCGACCGCGTCGTCGCCGCCCTGACCCGTCGTCTCGCCGCGGCGGCGCAGGCAGTCCCCGCCCCGAAACCATCAGCCCATCACGACTTCCTCGTGCCGGTCATGCATCCGGAAATGACCGAACCCTCCGCATCGCGGATCTCCTTCCGTTGATCACCCGGCCTGTAGCGCAGAGCGTTGGTCGGTGGATCAATGCCCCCGGGGACAGTGGGTCCTAAATTCAACCCAACCCACGGCCATCAGGACGCGTTGTCATCCGCGTGCCCGGGCAACGCGACGAGCATCTCGTGCACCATCGAGCGACCTTCGGCGGCGTCGATGCTGTCGTCGTCCTGCGCAACCACCTTACCGTCGGGACCATAAACGATGAAATGGGGGACCCGACGCAGGCCAAACTGCTGTGAAACCGGTGACCCCCAGTCGATTTTGGTCACGCCTTCACGATTGATGTCGATTTCGACGACCACGATATCCTCCCGACCATTATGCAGCGCATCCAACGGGTCACCCAGGTTATAACAGGGCTCGCAGGGACATGGCGGACTGTAATCACTGACAAAACCAAATACCACCGTCTTACCCGGCACCAGATAGTCATTGATGCTGAACGATTCGCCATTGGAGATGGCGACAGGCCCATCGCTTTTCTCAGCGGCCGACAACGAGGCGGCAAGTCCGAGAATGAGAAGGGCCAGCACATTGGGGTGGGTCGAGGCTGGCATATTTAGGGGATTTAGCATCGCCCCGCGGCTATTCGTTCAAAGAAAACTCCTATTGTGGATAAATTGCGCTAAGCGACCTTCTCCTCCGCTCGAATCTGCGCTTCCACCACGGCCACGCCCAGCGCGTTCAACGGCGTCGGCACGCCCCATTTGGCCCCGATTCGCACAATCGCGCCGTTTCGGGCCGCCAGTTCCGTCGGCCGCTTGGCCAAACGATCAGCCAACAGGGAATTCACCCCATCCGGCGACTCCGCCAATATCGCCGCCAGCACATCGTCGACCAGCCCCTCATCCAGGGCAGCTCCCGCTGCTCGCGCCACCGCCACGGACTCGGCCGCAACCCCGCGAGCCGCCGCCTGCATCGCCGGATCTTGAAAAATCTCGTTGGGCCGCAAGGTCATCGCCGTGAGCACCGCCACGCTGTTGAGGGTCAGCTTCCGCCACGCTGCCGTCCGAAAATCATCGGTCAGTCGAAAATGGTCATCTGCTCCCGCGAACAGCCGCTTCAGTTCCGGACCGTGACCCTCCGCTCCCACGGCGATTTTAAGTGAACCGCGCTGCACGACTTCATCCGGGCTGGAGCGCTCGGCGGGACAATCAATCACCACCGGCACCAACCGCTCATCCGGGACCCACGGCCGAAACCGCTCCCGGTGTTCAACGCCGTTTTGGAAAATCGCGACCCGTGTTTCCGTCCCCATCAACGCCTCCAGCCATCGACCGGTCTCTTCCGCCGCGTAGGTTTTGGTGGCCACCAACACCCAATCCAATACCTCCATATCCGGTGGCGCTGCCGCTACCACCGGCCCGACTGATTCCCGATGCCCGTCCGGCATCGTGAGCGTCACCCCCGGACTCTTCCGTCGTCCGCCCAGGATGATCTCATGGTGACCGGCCCGCTGGAGGTTCCCGGCGAGCGTGCCGCCTATCGCTCCCGGACCGATGATCGCTACTCGCGCCACGGTTCTTAGGATTTGTCAGTGACGCTCTTACCCTCTTCCGCCCAAGCCTTGAAGTTCTGGGCGTAGGTCTCGGTCTGCTTCTTGAACATGAACGGCATCAGGGTGCCCATGATCTTCATCATCATGCCTTCAAACTCGAAAACATTGTCCATCTCCCAACGCGTCTCCTGATCGCTCACCACGACAAATCGGTTGTCGATGAAGTTGCGCACTCCGCCGGAATCGTAGCGCACCGAATACCCCTCCGGCAGCTGGTTTGCCGTGATGGTCTCGTCCATCACCATGTCGCGTTTGCCCATTTTAAATACGAGCTTGGACATCGAGCCTTCGGCCCAGGGTTCACCCGACGTGGGTTCGGCGGAAACAAACCCCTGCATCCAATGCGGTGCCTGTTCCGGATCTTTGACGATGGCGATCACCTCGTCACGAGAACGGGCAACAGTAACGTGAGTGGAATATTTCAGAGGCATGCACCGAACAAAACCATCCCCGCCCTCTCTCGCAATATCCGATCAAGCCGGCTCCAGCCCCCAGGCCAACGCCCGGCGCAGCGTTGTTTTGGCGTCCTCCGTGATGATCTCCCCGTGGCTCACCACCACTTGGTCGAAGTCCCAACTCATCACTTCTGCCATCGACTTCCGGACGGCCTCCCGGTCCTTGACGCAAAGCTTCACCAGCCGGCTGGTGCCCGGGAATGACTTCAACCCCGAGATCCAACGCAACGCCCATGGCGTCGACTTCCCCGGCGGGAATTTCAGATTAAACACGAGGTCCGTGAGCACCAATGTCCGCGAGGGCACATGCAGCAAAGCGTGCTCCTGCAACCGGGGCATGCCATCGATCCGTCGAATCCGCACTTCCGCACCCCAACGCTGATCCCAGCCAGCCAGCCGTTCAACGGGTTCCAGTTCCGCCGCCGCAATCGGAAACCCGGCCGGCAATCCATAGGGCCCCCCGGGGAATACCTTCCGCATCTCTAGCGCAAAGGTATCGTGAATTCTCGATCCTTCCATGAGACCCCACACTTTGCCCCAGTCGCGAATCGCCGAAACATCCTCGCACTGCCACGGCCCCGCTGAGTGCACCAGCACGCCACCCGCCGCCAAACGGATCACCGTCGTGGTTGTGCCCAGCGGCATCCCCAGGACTCGGAAGGGGCGCTGAATGACTGCGATATCGGGGCCGATTTCTTTCATGGGTCCTGTTTTTCGGATTAAAGGATCAGTTCGTAAAATATATCCGCGCGCGCGTAGCTATGCCGCGATTCCGTCTGCCCGGTCGATTTGAATCCATACTTCTGATACAATCGATTGGACGGCGCCAGCGAACTGTTGGTTTCGATGTAGAGGCAAGCAAAGTCCCGCCGGCGAGCCACCGCGATCAGCTCGGCCAGCATCATCCCGCCGATCCCGCGACTCTGCCACGCCGGGGTCACGGCCATCTTCACCAACTCCACCGTGTGCTCATCCAGCTTCTGCAGCCCCGCTGTGCCCACCACCTCGTCGCCGGCCATTGCAAAAACAATTTCCCCGCCGGCCTCAATCAAGGCGCCCGGATCTGCCAAAATTTCCTCATCAGCGGGCTCCAATTCAAAGAGCCGCTGGATCCACTCCCGATTGAGCCGCCCAAAATGCGCCGCCAGCGCAGGGTCCCAGGTGCGAATCTCAACCGTCATCGACCGGAGAACATGAAACATTCCACCACCGCTCGTCGATGCGATAGCCCGACACTTTTTAACTCCTCCATGATTGATCCGGGCGCCTCCCCGCGTCTTGCTGCGCGCCGTGTCCGCTCCGACTTCTGTCCGCCGCCTTCAGGCGCACTACTTCGCCATCTACGCCGTCTTCGGCAGCGTGACCCCCTACATCACAATCTACCTCCGGGATCTGAAACAACTCTCGCTCACCGATATCGGTATCATCTTCGCCGTCGGGCAATCAGCCGTCCTGTTCATGCCAGTGGTGATGACCTATCTGGCCGATCGCTACCGCTTGGTGCGGCCTTTGTTCGTCGGTCTGTTCGCCCTGAATGTTCTGGCGATGTCCGCCCTGATGGGAGCGGTCGGGTTCTGGGCCTGCTTGTTGTGGATCGCGATCAATCGCCTCGCCACCCAACCTCAGGTCGCCTTGGGCGACGGCCTCTATTTCACCCTGCAAGCCGATCCCGATCAGCCCCGCGTTGCTTTTTCCACGGTGCGGGTATGGGGAACCATCGGGTTCATCGTGCCGAGTATCGTGATGTTCGGAGCCTACTACCTGGGCGGCGGTATCAATTGGTTGCCGGGGGTGACCGCCTTGTTTGCGGTCCTGGGGATTCTCAACGCCTTCGGTTTGCCGATGCGGTCCCGGCAGCGGGAGTCATCCTCGGCTCAAGGCATGCCCACCCTCGAGGCGGCCAAGGTGCTCATGCGCCCTCACCTCATGCTGTTCTGCATCGGCGCCGGCACCGTGGTGTTTACCAACATGGCGTTCTATGGCTTTTACCCCCTCTACCTGACGCATCAGGTGGGGATCGCGGAGAAATGGGTCGGGCCCATCTCCAGCCTAGGAGTCGGCATCGAAATCCTCTACATCCTCGGACTCGATCGGATGAAAAATCGGTTCGGTTTCGGTGGCATCATGGCTCTGGCCTCGGCGGCGAGCTTGTTTCGGTTTGTCTGCCTCGCCTTTCTGCCCACGCCATTCTTCGCGGTGTGCTTCCAAGTCTTCCACGGCATGACCATCCTCGGGTTTTTCATCGTGCCGGTCATGTATTTGAACGCGCACGCCGAGGAGGGCTATCGCAACTCGATCCAAGGCCTCTACGTTGTGCTGGTGGCCGGATTCTTTTCGATCGCCGGCAACGTCTTCGCCGGACACGTCGCCGAGTTTGGACTAATCACCCTCTACAAAGCGTCCCTCGGCATCTGCGCCATCGGCGTCGCCTTGACCGGCCTGAGTTTCTGGCTGGCCAAACGCGCCCCCGCAACCTCCCCCAACCTGTAACGTATTACGTTACAAACAAGCAGGACCGCCCCAACCGAGGGCGAAGGCTTAGATTATTGTTTTACAATAATTGTATTTGACGGCGGGGAGCCAAGTACAGTTATTGTTTATCAATAATCATGAAAGTATCATCAGAATCTCCTCGTTTCGGCGGAGCCGCCCGATTGTTCGAATGGCTGCTCTCATTCCTGCTGGTGGCCGGGTCGCTC
>CAKZMS010000325.1 GCA_937128785.1 uncultured Opitutaceae bacterium
ATGTATATTCGCATGAGGGGCGCGGCCGGTCTGACCGAGGCGACCAAGCTGGCCATCCTCAACGCCAACTACGTGGCCAAGCGCCTCGAACCGTTTTTCCCCGTGCTCTATCGCGGCAACGACGATCTGGTCGCCCACGAGTGCATCATCGACCTACGCGCGTGGAAGGCCCACGGCCTTGAAGTCGAGGACGCCGCCAAGCGTCTCATGGACTACGGGTTTCACGCGCCGACCATGAGCTGGCCGGTCGCCGGCACCTTCATGATCGAGCCCACCGAGAGCGAATCGCTGGGTGAACTGGATCGTTTCTGTGATGCGCTCATTGCCATCCACGGCGAGATGCAGGCGGTGGTGCACGGCGAGTCCGATGCGGCCAACAACCCATTGGTCAACGCGCCGCACACGGCGCAGGCCGTCACCGCCACGGAGTGGACCCACCCTTACTCGCGCGACACGGCAGCCTTCCCCAATGACTGGACCCGTCAGACCAAGTTCTGGCCGGCCGTCGGCCGCGTGGACAACGTCTACGGCGACCGCAACCTCGTCTGCTCCTGCGTCGGCATGGAAGCTTATTCGAACAGTTCAATGTAACGATTAGGCCTAAATTGGCCTAGTAAGCTCGACAAATTCGATTTTAGGCAAAACTTCTTCCGCCAAATCAAGCTATGAAGTTCCTCCGCGCACCTGCCCGAGCCCTCCTCTTTGCCGCCCTCGCCTCCTCGGGCTTCGGGCCAGCGATCGTTTCCTTCGCGCCCACCTCGAATCACTATGTCTCCCAGGCGGAAGCGAAGACGGGCATCACTGTTGGAAACCTTTCGTTCGGCACACTCACCGCCTCGATCAGCCCAACTGGGGCGAATGCTCACTTCAGCTTTAATGGTTTTCCTACCGATACCACATTTAATGTCGACACTTCACTCTCGTTTACCATCGCCAATACGACGGGTAGCGACCTAAATATTAACGGGATATCGTTCCTATACAAGGTGACGAACAAAGGGCCAACGTCGGCCCAGTTTCGATACAAAATAGATTCCGGGTCCATTCAGGAATTCAGCGGCACAGGAACACTCTTACCCGGGGACATTGATAATACGTATCCCAGTGACTTTAAAACTTACGCAGGGGTTGGGCTCAGTTCCGTAGCCAACAATTCAACTGTGACCATCTACCTCACTGGCTACAATGCCTCTTCGAGCGGCGGAGGGAACAATACGGCGGCTCAGTTGGCCAATCTTCGTGTCTACACCACCAACTTCGGTGGCGGTCCTGCTGTTCCAGAGCCGTCCGCATTCGCAATGTTGGCGGGACTTGGAGCGATAGGATTTGCCGCGACCCGCCGGCGGCGCAGGAGCTAGTTCGCAAAGGGCCCGACCTCTGCTTGAAACTCGACAACATCAGTTAGCTGACGGTAGCAACAGCTGTTATGAGATGTGCACGGATAATCAACATTTGTAGATCTGCTGCGCTAGCTGCCGTCACGGCCTTAGCCGCAAGCAGTCAGACCACCATCGCATTTTTCGATGGGGTAAAGGCCTCCAACAGTGCCAGCATAATCACCGGCGTAGACGTCTCTGCCATCGGAGTCCCGGGGGGCACTTCACTGACAAACTTCACCGTCAATGTGGCCGACGGGGACTACGAGGCCACCAACTGGACCGACAGTAATACGACACCGGCCTCCAACCACTTGAACAGCGCGCTGGTTTTCACCGTCACCGCCCAAGCGGGCTACACCGTGACGCTCAACGAGCTTTCGTTTGTCTATAAGCCACAAGGAAACGGGCCCGAGCAGGTCGGAGCTTGGACTGATCACTCCATCGACGTGAATGATGGCCCGTTCGGTGGCATCGATAGCTTTCTTTCTAATTTTTGGGATACCGATGGGGACCCCGAGACCACGATCGAATCATACGACTCGGGCCAAACCTTCACGGTCACCGGGCAATCGGTTACACTCGCTCCTGGTGAGTCAGCTTCGTTTTACGTGATTGGTTTCGATGCCCGATCCACCGGTCGCAAGATGCGGATCGACAACGTGACATTGATTTCCACCAACGGCGTGTCCGCCGTCCCCGAGCCCTCGTCTTTTGCCATGTTGGCGGGACTCGGTGCGATCGGATTCGCGGCGACCCGCCGGCGGCGTCGGGCGTAAAACGGCCGCATCCGCAACGTGGGGTTGATCTCCTCCCCGTAGCGACTCAACGTCGCTGCCCAATGCGTTATATCCGTCATCTCACTCCCGACGGTCCCGCTTGGGCCACCCTCACTTCCGACGGAGATACCAAGGCCATTGCCGGCGATCTGTTTGGTGAACACACCATAACCGACCAGCACGTCACCCCCAGCCAGGTGCTCGCCCCGATTGCGCCGACCAACATCATCGGCATCGGGCTCAACTACCGGAAGCATGCCGACGAAGGGAAAAAGAACGTCCCCGAACGCCCCATGTGGTTTGTCAAAACCACCGGTGCCTTGCAGCACCCCGGCGAACCCATCCTCCTTCCGGCCAGTTCGGGCAAGGTCGACTACGAGGGAGAGCTCGCGATCGTCATCGGCCGCGACGCGAAGAACGTTTCCCCAGAAAACGCGCTCGACTACGTGCTCGGCTTCACCATCGCCATCGATGTGTCGGCGCGGGATTGGCAATTCGAGCTGGGCGGCGGCCAATTCAATCACGCCAAGAGTTTCGATACCTTCTGCCCGCTCGGCCCTTTCCTGGTCGATCCGGCTGAATGCCCGAACCCGGACAATCTGAAACTGACCACCCGCGTGAACGGCGAAATCCGCCAGGATTCCACCACCGCCAACATGGTCTTCGATGTGCGCACGCTGATTTCATTCCTGAGCACCGACCGCACCCTGCCCGCCGGCACCGTCATCCTGACCGGCACCCCGGAAGGGGTCGGTTACGCCCGCACGCCCCCGCTGTGGCTGAAGGCGGGCGATGTGATCCAAGTCGATATCGAAGGCCTGGGATCACTGAGCAATCCGGTCGTCGCGGCTTCGTGAGGTCGGCGAAACTACCGCATTCCTGTCGGGCATAAAGCCCGACCCACCAGGAGGCACTCCTGTCGGGCGTAAAGCCCGACCCACGGGGAAGCTGCCAGCTCGGATGCGGCAACGTAGCGCCGTGCTTTAGCCGGCGTTTTTCGCTCAAGATCAGTGCCGGCTAAAGCACGGCACTACGGCTCAACTCAAAATGCCTCGCCGCGGAGCAGCTGCCGCTTGCGCCGCATGTAGTGCTCGAAGTTGGCGAGAGGCACATCCGGCGGCACGAGGTGATCCACTGTCGGGATGAACCCACCCTCCTCGACGAGCGGCCGAAGCGTTTCCAGGTGGGCGTCGATGGCGGCGGTATCCTTGGCCAACTCCATCTTATCCACCCCACCCCACAAGCGCAGGTCGCGGCCGAACTTCTGGCGCAGCGCCATCGGATCCATGTTCGCCGCCCGCTCGAGCGGCCAAATTCCATCCACCCCGGCATCAAGAAAATGAGGGATCACCAGCTCAGGATTTCCGTCGGTGTCGATGACCACCCACTGCACGCCGTGTGACTTGAAGTAGGCGACGAGTTTTTTGAGCTCCGGCAGGATGAACTCCGCGTAGGTATTCGGACTGAGCAAGGGCCCCGTCTTCATGCTCAAATCTTCGTTGATGAACACGTAGTCGGGATTCACGCCGGACTCCAAAAAGGGCCGGGTCACCGCCACGGTGAACTCGGTGATGAACTCCATCATCTCGTGCATCATCTCCGGTTCGTCATACCAGCCATAGCTGAGATTTTCCGTGCCCATCCACTCCCGCGCCCGCCAGTAGTAGCCTTGGATGGAAACGTTCTCCCCGAGAATCAACGGGTGCTCCCGCACCTGCCAGCCCGGCAGAAGCATCTCCTCCCAATAGGCCGGGTAGCGCACCGCCGACTCCGCGCGGTAACGTTGTTTCAGTTCCGCAAAATCCTCCGGGGTTTCGACCGGGAAACTGATGTATTCGTCCATGCTCATGCGCATGCCCTCGGCCGTGCCGGTGATGAGTGCCTTGGAGACGACGCCATTGGAGCGCAGGATGGTCTCGGTCTCGCCTTCCCGGCTCAGCACCTTCTCCTCGTAGGGCGGATACATGTCGGTGCGCACCTTGATGTATTCACGCGGGTCGAGGTCCCAATAAGGATCCCCCACAAACCAGTCCCAATGCAGGTCGTGGGTCGCCAGTCCTTCCTGTTGCCAACGTTGTTTGGTCTGGGCCCAGACGCCGACCTCATGGTTCGGCACCCGGTCCACGGGCTCGTAGTTCATGCAGGCGTGAAAGCGTTCGCGAGGAGTCATGGTGAAATTCAATCGGGGTTGGTCACGGCGGGATCGGGCACCGCGCGGATGATCGAGTCATCGCCCGTGGTGCGGATCACGTGATGGGGCGGCACGATCAAAAACCGCTGCTCATCCCAGTCGCCATTGAGCAGTGCCTTGAGCAGCGTCGGATCGCCCGGGATGCGTTCGAAGCCCCAGTTCTGACACGCCGCGCAGGTCTGCGTGTAGGCTTCATCCTTGGCGGTGTCGCCGACCCCCAGCCCGACATACGTGGCCCGGTCATAGTGTGACAGCGCCTCCCGATCCATCTCGACGAGGTAGTCGACGTCCTCCTCATCGAACTTGGCGGCGAACTGTTCGCGCAGGTGCGCCTCACGATCCGGACCCGGCGATGCCTTTTCGCGAATCCAACCCGGGTTATACCAATAGTTGCCGGGGTGTCGTTTCTGGTAGTCCGCGTAGCGGTCCTTGTCCCCCAGAAACAGCGTCACGCAATCATGCGCCCGGGCCAGCACGAGGGGACAACGCGCATGCCGCAGATTCTCCACGCCCTGCCCACAAAGACCATAGACTAAGACGATCACTTCGACCTCCGGATTGGCCTCCGCCTGATCGATCACCCGCTGGAGTTCCTGCCGCAACAACGGTGGATTTTCGTGCAGGCCTACCGGCAGGAAAACCCTTTCCACCACGTGATCGGCGTCCCGTGTGAAATGCTTCACTTCCGGCTCCAGAACGCCACAGGCGATGATCGCAACTTTAGACGATTTGGGCATGACGGGTAAGATGACATAAAACCGAACAATCCAGTTCTACAGTTCTATAATCCACGTCACCGGATCCATTTCAACGTCCAGTCCATGTAGTTTTTGGGAGTTTTTGTGTGTCTCCCGGTCAAACCGATCCGTTCCGGTTTACTTGCCGCCAACCACCCTTCAGAAAGGAACCATGCCCCCTCAACTTGCTGATCTCACCACAGCCGTGGCGGCTGGCAAACGCAAGGACACCGCCCGCCTTACTCAGGAACTGCTCGACGCCAACGTAGAGCCTCAGGTCATTGTCGAGGAAGGACTCGTTCCCGGCATGTCGATCATCGGCGAAAAGTTTGCCGCCAACGAAATCTTCGTGCCCGAAATGCTCATCGCGGCACGGTCCATGAAAGGAGCCTTGGCGCTGCTCGAACCGTTGCTGGCCGACGCCGGCGTGACGCCCGAGCACACGGTCGTGATCGGCACGGTGCAAGGCGACCTCCACGACATCGGGAAGAACCTGATCGCCATGATGTGGAAAGGCGCGGGCTTCGAGGTGATCGACCTCGGCACCAATGTCGCTCCGGAAAAATTTCTCGCCGCCGCGCAAGAGCACAAGGCCGCGGTTGTGGGTCTTTCCTCGCTGCTCACCACCACCATGCCGGCGATGCGCGAAGTGGTGAAGGTGCTGCGCGAGGCGGGTCTCACCGACACCAAGATCGTCGTCGGCGGTGCGCCGATCACCCCGGCCTTCGCCGAGGAAATTGGCGCTGATGGTTATGCGCCGGACGCGGGTTCCGCCGTGGCCGTGGCGCGCGATCTCATCGGCATATCGACTTAAACCACCCTCACCCCAAGGCCCGTCATGACCTCGCGAGAAAAAGTCCGCCGTTCTCTCAACCATGAACCCGGGCCCGTGCCGGTCGACTTTGGCAGCACCGGGCTCACCGGCATGCATGTGAGTTGTGTGGCCGGGCTGCGGGAACACTACGGCCTGCCGCAACACCCGGTAAAAGTTTGGGAGCCCTTCCAAATGCTCGGCGAGATCGAGGACGATTTGGCCGAGGCACTCGGCTCGGACTGCGTCGGCGCCATGGGCCGCGGCACCATGTTCGGTTTCGCCAACGAGGACTGGAAAGAATGGAAGACCCCGTGGGGTCAGGTGGTCCTCGTGCCGGGTGATTTTCGCACGCGTCAGGAGGCCAACGGCGATGTGTTCATTTATCCGCAGGGTGACACGTCCGTTCCCGCCAGCGGTCACATGCCGGCCAGCGGTTACTTTTTTGACGCGGTCGTGCGACAGGAGGAGCTCGACGAAGACAACCTCAATCCAGCTGACAACTGTGAGGAGTTTGTCCCCATGTCGGAGGCCGACCTGCAACACTGGCGCGATACCTTCCCTCGCTTCGAAGACGATCTTACCTCAGAACATGAAAAGATTGATGATGACCTTTTAAGAAGAAGCGATGACTTTGAAGAGACACTCAATGCTAAAGAGGTGTCCTCTTTTCAAAAGCGCTACCACAATCTTGAAGTGATGGTTGTTCAAAATGAATACCTTCACGCTTTGAGAAAGGTTGTTGAAAATGCCAAGCGCGAGGACGCGAGTGATCTTGCTCCTGAAACTCTAAGAAAAGCCCAGATTGATTTGGCCACAGCTGAAAATGCTATCAAGCAAACTCCTCGTCAGAGGGATGAATTTAAAGCTGAGGTTCTCAAGGCGAATAAGTCAATTAAACTCCTCTCAGATGTTATGACCAAACTTACTGGAGAGGCCAAGGGGGCC